>JBILFN010000098.1:0-6644 GCA_044351575.1 Chitinophagaceae bacterium | reverse complement strand
CAAGGTAATATTGGGATGCATAGAGTTGGCACTTGCCATCAAGTTCTTGTCGAATGCCGATCTGGTTGAGCAGTGGGGCTTGTTAAAACGAGAGGTCTTCTTTGCGTTGTGGATACTGATCGGCCTTGCCATGGTGATCTATTTGAGTGGCTGGAAAAGAAATGTGCAGCAGCGTAGCGGCACCCGAAAACCTCTTTTTCGTTGGGCATTGATGGGCCTGATCGCTGCTTTTACGCTGTATTTGGTGCCCGGAGTCACCAATAGCTCGTGGGCCGACCGAAAACTTATCAGTGGATTTCCGCCGCCCCTTACCTATAGTATCTATTCGAATCAAAAAAGCAATTCCACCTTGTTGCAACCCTTGCATAACGATTATGAAAAAGCCCTGCAAGTGGCGCGTGCGCAGCGTAAACCTATCCTGATCGATTTTACGGGATGGGCCTGTGTCAATTGCCGAAGAATGGAAGAGAAAGTATGGCCCGATAAAAGAGTAGAAAGACTAATGCGAGAGGAGTTCGTGGTGCTGTCACTCTATGTCGACGAGCGAAAGAAATTACCGCTTACGGAGCAGCAAGTAGTAACAATGCCCGATGGCAGCTCGCGCACCTTGGTGACGGTGGGAGATAAATGGGCCCATTTTCAGATCAAATATTTTGGGGCCACCTCGCAGCCTCAATACGCCCTTATAACGGCCGATGAACAAGTACTAACAAGGCCTAAGTTCTACACGCCCGACCCCGCCGCGTTTGCCGATTGGCTGGAGTGCGGTCTCAATGCTTATCGTAAACTTCCCTGAGCATTTTTTTGAGTCATCATTTTTCGCAAATTGATGAGTCCGTACCGCATACGACCCAGGGCCGTATTGATGCTGCAATCGGTCAAGCGAGCGATCTCCTTAAAGCTCATGTCTGCATAATGACGCAGCACGATCACCTCACGCTGGTCTTCGGGCAATTGCAGCAGCAGCTCTTTGACACGGTCGTGGCTTTGTCGTTTGATCATGACGGTCTCGGGACTGTCTTCCGTAAATTGTAATACTTCGAACAGGTCTTGGTCTTCGCTATTGCGAATAACGGGGCTTCGCTTGACTTTTCTAAAATGGTCCACACAGCAATTATGCGCAATGCGCATGGCCCAAGGCAAGAATTTTCCTTCTTCGGTGTAGCGGCCGGCCCTCACCGTATCGATGATGCGAATAAAGACATCCTGAAAGATATCCTCGGCCAGAAATTTATCCTTGACCAGAAAATAGATAGAGGTATAGAGCTTGTCTTTGTGGCGCAGCACCAGGGTCTCCATGGCCATCAGGTTGCCTTCTTGAAAAAGACGAACCAGTTCGAGATCCGATTGTTTCGATAGGGGATGCATGACTTTTACGCTTTAAACTGCCGTAGCAGTGTTGTTTCAATAAAGGGCTGCCAGAAGCAGCGGTTTTGCGTAAAAGTGGGCGATAGGCCGTTTGTTTTAGTTTGAGTTCGGATTTACCCGTCTGTAAAGGTAAGTGTTGATATCGAAACTACCAATTAAGCGACATACCGCCACATGAGCTCCCGCCAAAAAAATGTTAATTGCCTTTACCTTTGACGATCAACGCTATGTCTACTTCTTCTCCCATACAGATCCGCGGCGCCCGTATGCATAATTTAAAGAATGTATCGGTCGACATTCCCAGAAAAAAACTGGTCGTGATTACGGGGGTATCCGGATCGGGCAAGTCATCGCTTGCCATCGATACGCTCTATGCCGAAGGGCAACGACGTTATGCAGAGAGTCTGAGCGCCTATGCACGGCAGTTTCTAAATCGCATGAACAAGCCCGACGTCGATATGATCAAGGGCTTGAGCCCGGCCATTGCCATAGAGCAAAAAGTAATTACCCGAACTGCGCGCAGCACGGTCGGAAGTCTTACCGAGATCTATGAGTACCTGCGGTTGCTGTTTGCCAGAGTGGGTACTACGCTCTCTCCGCTATCAGGAAAGCCCGTCAAGAAAGATCAACTCAGCGATGTGGTCGAGGCCATCAATACCGCCGGTAAAGGCGATAAGGTTTTTATACTGGCGCCATTTTTAAAGACCGGCAAACGACAATTGCGCGAGGAGTTATCCATTTTGCAGCAAAAGGGATTTACCCGCGTGATGGTTGCAAAGGGAAAGAAAGATCCGCACCAGACCTCGTTACTCGATGAATTGCTGGCACTCGATGACAAGACCTTGTCTTCGTACAAACTAAATTACGTTGTGGTCGATCGTATCGTGGTCAAATCGTTTAGCGAAGAGGACCTGCATCGACTGGCCGATTCGGTGGGATTGGCCTTCTCTGAAGGAGAGGGACACTGCTCGCTGCTGATCAATGAAACAAGCTTGGTGCATTTTAATAACCGATTCGAGTGCGATGGGATGTTGTTCGAGGAGCCTTCGCCCCAACTGTTCTCGTTCAACAATCCGTATGGGGCTTGTCCGGTCTGTGAAGGTTTTTCGCAGGTGCTGGGCATCGATCCCGATCTGGTCATTCCCAATAAAGACCTGAGTGTTTACGAAGGTGCCGTGGCTCCGTGGAAAGGCGAGAAGATGGATTGGTGGAGGCAGCAGTTCGTAAAAGGAGCTAAAAAGATCGATTTTCCCATTCATAAACCCATTGCTTCATTAACCCCCAAGCAGTACAAACAACTCTGGGAGGGGGCTTCGGGTATTTACGGCATCGACGATTTTTTTAAGGATGTAGAAGCCCATCTCTACAAGGTGCAGTTTCGGGTAATGCTGAGTCGCTACCGCGGACGAACCAATTGTCCCTCTTGTAGGGGATATCGTTTGCGCAAAGAGGCGCTATACGTTCAAATCGACGGACATCATATAGGGGAGTGCTGCACCATGCCTGCTTCTTCATTGGCGGTGTGGGTAAGGGGACTCGAAAAAAAGTTGAATGCTCATCAAAAAAAGATCGCTTCTCGTATTTTGATCGAACTCAATAACCGAATCGATACCCTGCTAAAAGTAGGATTAGGTTATCTGACCTTGCACCGGCTCGCCAATTCACTCAGCGGAGGAGAGAGCCAGCGTATACAATTGACCCGCAGTTTAGGCTCGACGCTTACCGATTCACTCTATATTCTCGATGAACCCTCCATTGGGCTTCATCCCCGCGATACCGCCAATCTTATTTCAGTATTAAAGGAACTGCGCGACCTCGGTAACACGGTGCTGGTGGTAGAGCACGATGCACAAATGATGCAAGAGGCCGATCATATTATCGATATGGGTCCGTTGGCCGCTTACTTGGGTGGAGAGGTGATCGCAACAGGTACGCCTGCCGCGTTGCTTCGTAATAAAGAGAGTCTGACAGGACGTTATTTGAGCGGAGCCCTGCAAATAGCCAACACGCAAAAGCCCCGGATCAGTAAACGATCGCTTAGTATAAAAGGGGCGGCACAACACAATCTCAAGCATATCGATGTGACCATTCCGCTGCAGGTGCTTTGTGCGGTTTGCGGTGTGAGTGGAAGTGGTAAGACCACCCTCATCAAGCAGATACTATACCCTGCCATAAAGAGGCAGTTGGGTGATTATAGTGTGGCCCCCGGCGTTTTTTCAGGATTGACGGGCGATCTGGACCTGGTCCATCAGGTAGAGTTGATCGATCAAAATCCTATTGGTAAATCGTCGCGCAGCAACCCGGTCACCTACATTAAGGCGTATGACGTGATACGAGATCTCTTTGCCGAGCAACCCCTGAGCAAGATGCGCGGATTTCAGCCTCGCCATTTTTCGTTCAACGTAGATGCCGGACGTTGCGATACCTGCAAAGGCGAAGGAGAGCAAGTGGTCGAGATGCAATTTTTGGCCGATGTACATTTGCTTTGCGAATCGTGCGGAGGAAAACGCTTTAAGGATGAAGTGTTGGAGGTAACTTACAAAGAGAGGTCAATTCACCACGTGTTGGAGATGAGCGTAGATGAGGCCCTTGAATTCTTTGCATCAGAAAAGTCCATCACAAAAGCATTGCAGCCTCTGCAAGATGTGGGGTTGGGGTATATCAAGTTAGGTCAATCGGCCGCTACCTTATCGGGCGGAGAGGCCCAGCGCGTTAAGCTTGCCTCTTTTTTGGGCAAAGGAAAAGCCGGGCATTCCATCTTATTTATTTTCGATGAGCCTACTACCGGATTGCATTTTCATGATATCGGTAAACTGCTTCAGTCTTTTCAGGCGCTGCTCGCACAAGGGCACTCCATTGTGGTCATTGAGCATAATACCGATGTGCTCAAGGCGGCTGACTGGATTATCGAGCTGGGCCCCGATGCCGGCGACAAGGGTGGCACCATTACCTTTAGCGGTACACCGGCACAGTTAAAAAAATCTACGAAGAGTAAAACAGCCCCCTACTTGTAGGGCGAACTGGAGAGAAGTAAAAAGAGGTGTTTAGCTGAGCCTGTCTTGGTCGCGGATCAGTTTTTCGTCGGCACGAATACCTCTCCACGCCATCAGATATCCCACCCATTGGGCCATTAGCAATAACGACGTTAGCGAAGGAATAAATTCGTTTAGTTCGTACAGTAGTACGCGTACATAGAGTGCACCCAGCAGCGTGGTGAGTAATAGTCCCAGCATGCAATACCACTGTTGACGCGTGCGATTAGCGAACAGAAAGATGGTTACAAGCCCCAATAAGACCAGTAAGAACGTGATCACTGTCAAGTAGAGCTGATAGCCTGCGTCCACTTGCACTTTGATGGGTGTTGCGTCGGGGGGCAAGGTCCAACCGGTAGCGAAGGGAAAGAAAAAGCTGAGCACGCCCGTTATAACAGACAATAAAAGCCAAAGTGTTTGGGTGCGTTGTATCATGAAAATCCTTTAGGCCAGTTCGGGATATAGCGGAAAACGCTCCATCAGCGTTTGCACATGTTCTTTTACGGCGGCCACAACTTCGGGCTGATCGGCATGGGTCAGTACCTCGTCGATCATGGCCACAATATTCTCCATCTCGGGCTCGCGAAGTCCGCGGGTGGTGATGGCCGGAACACCCACGCGAATTCCCGATGTTACGAAGGGTGATTTATCGTCGAAGGGAACGGCATTTTTATTAAGGGTAATATGCGCCTGGTCCAAGACCTCTTGCGCTTTTTTTCCGGTGATGTTTTTATTACGAAGATCGATCAGCATCAGGTGATTGTCGGTGCCTCCGCTAATCAAATGGTAGTCTCTGCTTACAAAGGCCCTGGCCATGGCCTGCGCATTTGCCACCACTTGTTGGGTATATTGTTTGAATCCAACTTCTAAGATCTCTCCGAAGGCTACCGCTTTGGCCGCTATCACATGTTCGAGAGGGCCACCTTGCATACCCGGAAATACCGCCAGGTCGAGCGCCGCACTCATGGAGCGAATGTTCCCTTTTGGATCTTTGGCGCCAAGGGGATTATCAAAGTCATGACGCAGCATGATGAGTCCGCCGCGGGGACCCCGCAGTGTTTTGTGTGTGGTAGACGTTACAATATGGCAGTGGTCAAGCGGGTCGTTGAGCACTCCGGTCGCAATCAATCCGGCCGGATGGGCGATATCGGCCAATACCAGTGCACCTATTTCGTCGGCCACCGCCCTAATGCGTTTATAATCCCAGTCGCGGCTATACGCCGAGGCTCCACAAATGATCAGCTTGGGTCTTTCTTTGCGCGCGGTCTCTTCGAGTTGCTCGTAATTGATGAGTCCGGTTTCTTTGTGCACTCCGTAAAAGAAGGCGCGGTAATGTTTACCACTGTAGTTGGCCGGGCTGCCGTGCGTAAGGTGACCGCCCATGCTCAGGTCAAGACCCAAAATGGGATCTCCGGGCTTAAGGCATGCCAAAAAAACGGCAGTGTTGGCCTGCGCTCCGCTATGGGGCTGCACATTGGCCCAGGTAGCACCAAATACTTTCTTGAGTCTTTCTATGGCAAGGGTTTCGATCTCATCGATTATCTCGCATCCTCCGTAATACCTTTTTCCGGGATAACCTTCGGCATATTTATTGGTAGCTACCGAACCCATTGCTTGCATTACGGCAAGGGAGGTAAAATTCTCTGAGGCAATCAGTTCTATACCTGTACGTTGTCTGCGAAGTTCTCTATCGAGCAGCGCGAAGAGGGCTGTATCTTTTGGCATGGTCTGAATGAATAAGTTGATTTGCCCACAAAGTTAAGTTACTTTTGTACACTGCATGAAAGCCATTATTCCCGTTGCCGGACCCGGCACTAAGTTGCGACCTCACTCGTATACACAACCCAAGGCCCTCATACCCCTGGCGGGTAAGTCCATTTTGGGAATCATCATCGATCAACTCAAAGAGGCAGGCATCAGCGAATTTATTTTTGTGGTGGGGTATCTCGGTGAAAAGATCGAAGATTTTGTGGCGCAGCAGTATCCCGGTCTCCATGCACATTTCTTACACCAGACCGACCGTCAGGGAGTAGGCCAGGCGGTCTTACTAGCACGCGAACTGGTGGCCGGTGACCAGGTTTTTATTGTATTGGGAGATACGATCTGCGAATACGATATCAAGACCATGATGGCAACGTCTCGCTCTGCCATCGGACTAAGAAAGGTCGATGACCCCCGTGATTTTGGAGTGGCCGAAGTCAACGAAGATGGAAAGATCGTGAGACTTGTCGAGAAGCCTCACAT
>JBILFN010000090.1:0-7288 GCA_044351575.1 Chitinophagaceae bacterium | reverse complement strand
CGAATCTGGCGCTGGTCGGCGTCTATAAGATAAAGGAGAGCGAAGAGCTGTTTCGTTGCTTGGAAAATAATATCAGCCACGGGGTGCGCACCCATGGAGAGTACAGTATTACCGATGCCCTGGAATGCATGATTCAGCAAGGGATCGTGCTGCAATCGTTCAAGGTCGATAACTGGTTCGATTGTGGTCGAAAAGAGACCTTGCTCGAATCGAATGCTTTGTTGTTAAAGAAGTTTGCTCCCGGTGTTGATACCACTGGTTTTGTCAATACGGTGATCGTTCCTCCGGTCAGTATCGGTACCGGATGTCAGATAAGCAACGCGGTGATCGGGCCCAATGTTACTATTGGCGACCACACCCGCATCGATTGTTCGGTGGTGCGCAACTCCATTATTGGTTCGTACTCTCATTTGCAAGATATTGTGGTGACCGATTCACTGATAGGCAGCGACACCGAGTGTAAGGGAGAGGCCCGCTCGCTCAATATTGGTGATAACGCTTCCATTGACCTGGGATAATCAAGCCTATACACTATGGCCACCTTCTCAAATCGTGTTACCCGACTTTTCTCTATCGATTACCCGATCGTTCAAGCCGGTATGATCTGGGCCAGCGGCTGGCGGTTGGCCAGTGCCGTAAGCAATAGTGGTGGCTTGGGGGTGATCGGTGCAGGCTCCATGTACCCCGATGTGTTGCGTGCGCATATTCAAAGGTGTAAGCAGGCTTGCTCGCGTCCCTTTGGTGTAAATCTTCCGTTGCTCTATCCGGATATTGATAAGCATGTCGAGATCATTATCGAAGAAAAAGTTCCGATCGTTTTTACATCGGCGGGGAATCCTTCGTTATGGACGCCCCGGTTAAAAGCGGCGGGCATTACCGTGGTACATGTCGTCAGCTCTGCAAAATTTGCCCGCAAGGCCGAAGCAGCCGGTTGTGATGCCGTGGTAGCGGAGGGGTTCGAGGCCGGGGGGCACAATGGTCGCGAAGAGACAACGACCCTGGTATTGGTGCCTGCTGTTTGTGCGGCGGTCTCTATACCCGTGATCGCCGCCGGTGGTATTGCCAATGGAAGACAGATGTTCGCCACCATGGCGCTCGGTGCAGAAGGGGTACAGATGGGATCTCGTTTTGTGGCTTGCGTTGAAGCCTCCTCGCATCCTTTATTCAAAGAAAGAGTGATCCACTCGCAAGAAGGAGACACCAAACTCAGTTTAAAGAAGCTGACTCCGGTTCGACTCCTCGATAATGAATTTGCCCGTCAGGTGCAAGCCGCCGAGGCATCGGGGGCCGATGCAGAAACATTGCAACAGCTACTTGGCAGAGGACGAGCCAAAAAAGGAATGTTCGAAGGCGATATGGCAGCGGGAGAATTAGAGATCGGTCAGGTCAGTTTTCTGCTCCGCGATATATTGCCAGCTGCAACTATCGTCGGTAATACATGGATTGAGTTTGAGCAGGCGTTGGCCGATCCGCTCGGCGACGTACCGGTCGACCGGCCCTAAAAATTGATCGAACCCTAATTTTTTCTCACGATCCATTTGAGCATCTCTCCCCACGTGATCTTTTTGCCGTACATAAGAATACCGGTGCGGTAGATCTTTCCGGCCAGCCAAACCATCGCTATAAAGCTTAGCACCAAGATAGCCATCGATGCCAGCAGTTGCCACCAGGGTACTGTGCCCGGTACTCCGTAAGGAATGCGCGCCATCATTACAATGGGAGAAGAAAAGGGGAGTAGACTTCCCCAGACCGCAATAGGACCGGAAGGGTTGGCGATCGAGGCGGTCATCATGGCAATGGACAGTATCACCAGCATGGTAATGGGAAAGCTAAGGGATTGCGCTTCGCGAATATCTTCGTTGACGGCACTACCCACCGCTCCATAGAGCGAGGCATAAAAGAAGAAGCCCGCCAGAAAATAAAAGCCGAAGCAAAACAAGATCAGAGGTACATCTACATTGGTAAACAGTCGTTGCATATTACCGACCATTTCGGCGGCCCCCATTTGCGTGCCGGCCTCTTTGGCCACATTGTAGGCCACTAAAATAAATACGATCCACAGCAGGAATTGTGTAAGGGCCACTGCGCCGATACCAATGATCTTGCCTAACATCATCTGAAAGGGCCTAACCGACGACACGATCACTTCTGCAATACGATTGGTCTTTTCTTCCATTACCCCCATCATTACCTGCGATCCATAGACGAGTAAGATAAAATACATCAGCAGCCCCGCAACATATCCGATACCCTCGGCAGTATCGCTATCCGATTTTTCGTCGATCACGTTTTTGGCCTTGATGCCGATGCGACTTTGCGTCAATATAAGTTGCTTGCCCAGATCGATCTGTAAACTATCATTGACCACTTCGCTCCAGATACGATTGAGCTTGGCCTCTACCGCTGCCGTGGTGGCACTGCCGTACGACTTGTAGGTGTTAAGGGGTAAACTGTCGAGTCCGCTTTTCCAGTCGAGTGCAGGAATAACCAGGTAGCCCTCGTATCCACCCTCTTTTTCGTTGAGCGTTGCCTGGCTCATATCGTTGACCAAGGTCAGGATAGAGCTGGAATCGAGTTGGTTTTGTTTTTCCAAAATGGGAGCACTGAAATAACCCGAAGAGTCGATGACGGCGATCGAAAGGGTCTCGCGGCTATTCTCAGCAATAAAACCCATTCCAAAGATCAGTCCTACATATAGTACGGGTAACAGCAAGGTCGCTACAATGAACGTCTTTTTCTGTACCCGGGTCAAGTATTCTCTTTTAATGATGATCAACGTCTTGTTCATGGCAGATCTTTTTTCGTTTCGAAGGAGCGGCTGACAGGCGTACCCTCTACCAGTTTAATAAAGATATCATTGAGCGAAGGCAAAATTTCTTTGAAAGAGACAATGCCGACCTGTTGGTCGAGCAAGAAGCGAAGCGCCTGGTTACGCGATTGTCCCTCGGCTAGTTGCAAGAATAATTTTGAATCGGTTTGATTAACGATTGTAAAGGGTGGTGCGGTATCGGAAAACCTAACCGGCCCCTCGGTCTCTACCAGCAGTAAATTTTCTTTGAATTGTTCCTTGACCGCCGTAACCGTACCGTCCAGAATTTTTTTACCGCGGTTTACAAGGGCAATATGATCACAGATCTCCTCTACCTGTTCCATCCGGTGCGTACTAAAGATAATGGTCGCTCCGCCGGCCGCCAGTCGGTAGATCTCGTCTTTGATCAGATTGCTGTTGACCGGATCGAGTCCGCTAAAGGGTTCATCTAAAATAATCAGACGGGGATCGTGGAGTACCGTAGTAACAAATTGAAGCTTTTGTCCCATTCCCTTCGAGAGATCCTCTACTTTCTTATTCCACCAGCTCTCCATGCCAAATCGTTCGAACCAGACTCCGATCTTTTCTTTGGCTTCGCGCTGCGAAAGTCCTTTTAGTTGCGCCAGGTAGAGTGCCTGTTCGCCCACTTTCATTTTTTTGTAGAGCCCTCTCTCTTCGGGCATGTAGCCGATGGCGGCGACATCCCGAATGGGATCGAATTTTTTTCCTTGAAAGGTGATCTCGCCCTGGTCGGGGTAAAAGATACCCGTGATCATACGGATCAGCGTGGTCTTGCCTGCTCCATTGGGACCCAGCAGACCAAAGATCTGTCCTTCTTCTATCGAAAGACTGATGTCATCGACCGCTTTTTGTGATTCAAAATATTTTTTGAGGTGCTGTAACGAAAGAATAGTGGCCATACGAAAGATTCAGGATGCGAAAATAATCAGTTCGGGCTGTTCGTTGTATTATTTTACAGGAGTGGTTGATCGGCCCCTCGGGCGGATACGGCTGCAATCACTGCATCGGCCACTCGTTCACCATCCATGGCGGCACTCACAATGCCCCCTGCATAACCGGCCCCTTCGCCACAGGGAAAAAGTGTTTTTAGTTGCGGATGATGCAGTTTGTCGGGATCTCTCGGAATGCGAACCGGCGAGGAGGTGCGTGACTCCGTTGCCACCACCACCGCCTCGTTGGTATAATATCCTCTCATCTTTTTTCCCTGCTCTTTAAAGGCCGACCGTAATCGGGTAAGAATAAAAGCAGGCAGCACTTCTTGCAAAGGAGCAGCCCGCAAACCGGGCAAGTACGAGCACGAAGGAAGAGTAGCCGACAGTTTTCCCTCGCAAAAATCGGCAAGACGCAGTGCCGGAGCGACCAGCTCTCCACCGCCGGCGTTGAATGCCCTTTGTTCTACTTCTTGCTGAAAGTACAAAAGCGAGAGCGGATCGGTCGGGTCTGCTTTTTTCGGTACCGATCGTTTAGGATCGGTAATTCGCAGATCGGTTTGATCGACAGTGACCACTATACCACTATTGGCATAGGGGTTGTTTCGTTTAGAGGGGCTCCACCCGTTTACCACTACTTCTCCTGGCGCTGTGGCTGCGGGCGCTATAATGCCGCCCGGACACATACAAAAAGAAAATACGCCGCTGTCCTCTACCTGCTGTACCCAGCTGTAGGCAGCCGGAGGCAACCATTCACTTCTTGTTGCACAGTGGTATTGTGCCTGGTCGATCAGCTGTTGGGGA
This sequence comes from Chitinophagaceae bacterium, assembly GCA_044351575.1. Taxonomy (GTDB): domain Bacteria; phylum Bacteroidota; class Bacteroidia; order Chitinophagales; family Chitinophagaceae; genus JJ008. Next base: position 2,725 of record JBILFN010000090.1, on the reverse strand, counting down.
TGCTCTACGCGCACACCCAACGCAAAGGGTTTGGCCTCTATGGAGATTCCATGGCCATGGAGTAAATAAAAAATATCACGTGCCGAGTGGCCTGTGGCCAATATAAAAGAAGCCCCCTCGAATTGATCGCCGCGAAGGGTCTTTACCGCTTTGAGTTTATTTTCCGATACGATAAATTCGGAAACCCGTTGTTCAAAATGAATTTCGCCTCCGCTTTGCAAGATCTGCTCTCGCATGGCAGTAATGATGCCCGGTAATTTATTGGTGCCGATATGAGGATGCGAGCGGTACAGGATACTTTCGTCGGCTCCGAATTGCACGAACAGTTGTAAGATGCGGTCTATATCACCTCGTTTGTTGCTGCGTGTGTAGAGTTTTCCATCGCTGTATGTTCCGGCTCCGCCTTCTCCAAAGCAATAATTGCTGTCTTCGTCGACCACGCCCTCTTTATTGAGCCGGGCCAGATCGCGTCGTCGAGCCCGCACTTCTTTTCCTCTTTCGAGTACTATGGGTTTGATGCCACGTTCGATCAACCGAAGGGCCGAAAAGAGTCCGGCCGGTCCGGCACCGATAATTACCACGCGGGGTGCAGCTGCGCTGAGGGGCTTAAATAAAACAGGAACAAAAGGGCGTCCGTTAAAGGGTTCATCAATAAAGGCCTCCACCGTTAAGTTGATCCAGGCTTGCTTTCCCCTGGCATCGATGGATTGCCGGGTTGGGTAAAACCCATTGACCTGGTGGAGTGAAACGCCCGCGGCCGATGCGATCAGCGTGGTGAGCGTTTTGGGGTCGGCAGCTTCTGATGGCAGAAGCCGAAATGAAATTTTTTTTTGCATGCTGTCAGGTATTTATCCTGAAAAACTTTTGCAAAGATGCGATTTTACCCGGTAAAAGTTAATATCTTACCCGAACCCATTTATGATTCGCCCCTGTTTTACTCGTTTGCTTCTGATTACACTAACGATCGGCTTGCTGGTTGCTTGTCGCTCGGTGTATGTTCCCACGCAGGCAGTGTACAGCAACCAACGTATTACTCCGGCGCTGGCCACCGATTCTGCCTTGTATTATTTGCTAAAGCCTTACGGAGATAGTGTCGATAAGAGTATGGGAGCCGTTATTGGTACCGTCCGAGAAACGCTCGAAAAATCGCAGCCCGAAGGAACGCTTGGAAATTTTATGGCCGATGCCTACCTCGCCATGGGTGCTCTGCAATTTGATAGTCCCATCGATGCGGCCTTTGTCAATTACGGAGGTATACGATTAAATCAATTGCCGGCAGGGCCACTGACCTTGGGAAAGATCTTTGAGCTTATGCCCTTCGACAATGTATTGGTCTTGCAACAGCTTAGCGGAACACAGCTGCAGTCCTTTTTAGATCTGATCGCTGCCAGAGGCGGATGGCCCGTAGCCGGCATTCGCTTTACCATCAAGAATAAAAAGGCCATTGATATTTATATAAAGGATAAACCGTTGCGGCCCGACGCATCGTATTGGATACTCAATTCCGACTTTGTGGCCTCTGGGGGCGATAATGCCGACATGCTGAAAGTAGTGCCACAACGCTCCACCGGTTATTTGGCTCGAAAGGCACTAATCGATTACGTGGTTCTCCAAAGTCGTCAGCAAGGTTTTATCGGGGCGATCTTAGAAAAAAGAGTGCGCTATGCTCAATAGAAAAAACTTTATCCGGCAATCGGCCCTTCTGGCGGGTGGAATGCTGTCTGCCCCCTTGTTGGGCGAGGCGTTGGCATCTCCCTCGACCTACCGGCTGGTCATCTTGCATACCAATGACACCCATAGTCGGCTCGACCCCTTTCCCATGGATGGCAGCCGTAATCAAGGTTTAGGAGGAGTGGCAAAAAGAGCCGAAATAGTTAAACAAATCCGAAGTCAAGAGCCCTATGTACTATTGTTGGATGCCGGAGATATCTTTCAGGGAACGCCTTATTTTAATTTTTACAAGGGAGAGCCCGAGATCAAGGCCATGTCTTATCTAGGATACGATGCCACCACCATAGGCAATCATGATTTTGATGCGGGCATGGAGAACCTGGCCACCCAACTGCGCCTGCATGCCCGCTTTCCCATGCTGGTCTGTAACTACGATGTTAGTGGTACGCCCTTGGAGGGAAACGTAAAGCCTTACCAGATCTTTAAAAAGGGGCCTCTCACGATCGGGGTACTGGGGGTTGGCATAGAGGGTAAAGGGCTGATACCCGATCAACTGTTCGGGTCTACTGTCTATCTTGATCCCATTGCCGAGGCCAACAGGGTGGCAGAAACCTTACGAAAAAAGGAGCATTGCGATCTGGTAATCTGTCTTTCTCATCTTGGAAACCGCTATACCACAGAGCGTAAGGTCAGCGATGAGGATCTGGCCAGGCAATCTGAGGAGATTGACCTCATAATAGGGGGGCATACCCATACCTTCTTAGAGAAACCCCTCGTCTATAGCAATAAAAAGGGCCGGGATGTCTTGGTCAATCAGGTGGGTTTTGGGGGTATTTTGTTAGGCAGAATTGATTTTGAATTTTCCAAATTTTCGGCCCAAAAAATTTTAAAAACAGAAAAAATCTTGATTTCCTCAAAAACTATAGTTTAAATTTTTTTTGTTTGTGCGGATTAATGATATTCGCCTTCCCGCGCAAGTTTTTTTATTGACAAATGTGGACATGTGGATAAAACCTGCGCAGGCCTGTTACTAACTACCGTTAAAACACGATAA
>JBILFN010000040.1:0-13944 GCA_044351575.1 Chitinophagaceae bacterium | reverse complement strand
GATCAGCGAGGCCGGAATACCATATTCTATCTCGAGTGAATCCGCCAGCGGTCCGTATTTTGAAATAAATCTTTCGGGCTGTGCAGCCGCCGGCATCCAACTAAAAATAAACAGCAATGCTGCTATCACTACTTGCCCCATCGGTCTTTTAAGGCAGGGATGATCTTCTTTTTTTATAAATGAGCGCTGTAACATGAACAATAAAGATAACGATCCTTTTTTTTAGGTATTTACGTACTTTGCAATCAATCACTTAGCACATGAGTACTGTTACCAACGAAATTCAACTAACACAACCTAGGCTACTTCGATTGTTGGCGCACATTGTCTCTTATGTATTTCATCCGGTATTTGTTCCGGTGTATGTAGTGCTGTTCTTGTTATACGAACATCCTTTTCATTTTCTAGGGTATGCCGTCAAGCAAAAGGCAATGGTATTGGTTCAGGCACTGGCCATGTATACTTTTTTTCCGTTGGTGACAGTTGGCTTACTCCGTGCGCTTGGCTTTATACGTTCCTTTCAATTACATGATCGCAAGGATCGCATTATTCCACTGGTAGCTTGTGGCATCTGGTATTTTTGGATCTGGTACGTCTGGCGTAACATGGCCGGTCAATCACTTGTTACCGTACAATTTGCATTGGGTGTCTGGCTGGCCGCATCTCTGGGCTTGCTACTGAATAGTTATACCAAAATAAGTTTGCATGCACTATCCGTGGGAGTTGCCCTTTGCTTTATGTTATTGCTCTCATTGCAAGAGAGCTTACACTATGGAGGCTGGCTGAGTATAGCGATTTTTTTGACGGGGCTGGTTTGTGCCGCTCGATTTGTTGTATCCGATCACCGCGCCATTGACATCTATGGTGGTGTTTTTGCGGGTGTGCTTTGTATGCTCATTGGCTGGGTGGTGGGGTGAGTAATTATTCCTACTATCTGGGCGATGCAAGTCACTCAATTTATTGAAAATCAATATTTAATAAATATACTATTCTTGCCCCCCTCACCGCAAGTGCCCCTGCCGGCAGAAAAACCCCCTAAAATAGTTCCAAAATAATTAGCGTTTATTTGCTAAAAGTATTAGCTTTGATATTCTTAAAACGAATACTATGTCAGTTAACACAGAAAAATTAAAAGCGCTCAAGCTTACGATGGATAAGATTGAGAAGGATTATGGAAAGGGAAGTGTGATGCTCATGAACGAGAAGGGAGAGGTGCAACAAGAGGTGATCTCCACCGGTTCTATAGGATTGGATGCTGCGCTTGGTATCGGAGGACTGCCTAAAGGACGTATCGTAGAAATATATGGACCTGAATCTTCCGGAAAAACAACCATCGCTACGCACGTCATAGCCGAAGCACAGAAAAAAGGAGGCATGTGTGCCATCATCGATGCAGAGCACGCCTTCGATAGCAGCTATGCACAAAAGCTGGGTGTGGATGTGGAGAATCTTTTGATTTCACAGCCCGATTATGGCGAGCAGGCTCTTGAGATCGCCGATCGTCTTATATTATCGGGGGCTCTCGATGTAGTCGTGATCGACTCGGTAGCTGCATTGGTTCCCAAGAGTGAACTCGAAGGAGAAATGGGTGATAGTAAAATGGGATTGCATGCGCGTTTGATGAGCCAGGCGCTTCGTAAGCTAACGGCCACCATTGCCAAGACCAATACCATTTGCATTTTTATCAATCAACTTCGAGAAAAGATCGGCGTGATGTTCGGTAATCCCGAGACAACAACTGGTGGTAATGCGCTTAAGTTCTATGCTTCGGTCCGTTTGGATATTCGCCGCACGCAGCAAGTAAAGGACGGCGATGAGGCGATCGGTAACCACGTAAAAGTAAAAGTGGTCAAGAATAAAGTGGCGCCTCCATTCCGCGCCGCTGAGTTCGATATCATTTTCGGAGAAGGTATTTCTAAGACCGGTGAGATCATCGATATGGGTACCGAACTGGGTATCGTTCAAAAAAGCGGTAGCTGGTACTCCTATAATAATGACCGCCTCGGGCAGGGTAGAGAAGGTGTCAAGCAGATTCTGGTCGACAATCCTGAACTGGCCAACGAGATCGAGGCCAAGATCAGAGAGAAGGTTAAGGAGATGCAGGCCGGATAAAATCTTTCATTTGTTTTCGTGTGTTTTTCAATGGGTTAGTTATAGACCCGTTGGTCAGAGCGACCGGCGGGTCTTTTTATATTATATAATGATGCTGGCACCGTGAACCATTTATCTTTGCCGTTCGTTTAATAATACCTTACTATCTCGCAAACTATGCAAAACAAGAAAAAATGGCTCCGCTGGATCTTATTGACTGTCATTGTGATGGCATTGGCCGGGGGCGCTGTATTTTATTATGTGATGACTGCGCAGTTTGCCGATACGACTTCTGAAAAACCGGCTTATACGATCTCGGCCATGGATCTGCTCGCTGAGTTTCAACAAAACGATAGTGCTGCCAATAAAAAGTATACCGAGCAGATCGTTGCAGTGAGTGGACTTGTATCCGAAGTCGAAGGCGCCGATACATCTGCTACGGTCAAGTTCGTAGATACGTTAACTGGCTCTTACCTGATCTTTGATTTTCAATCGGGAGCCAGTCGCAAAGCTGCCGCATTACAACCCGGTGATAGCGTTACACTCAAGGGCTCTTGTAGTGGAAGCATCTATAGTCGTCTTCGCAATGCTCATATGATCAGCTTTAAGCGATCGATTATCGTAGAATAAATTTACAGCTCAACTATGCGCCCATCATTGTATAAAACATTCATTAACCCTTTTAATTAACAATCCTTCATTCACTCATTTTTTAAACAATCACACATGAAAAAAACAATCCTTTTCTTTTCGTTGCTCGCTGCAGCCACCCTTGGTTTTGCACAAGTAAAGCAAACTACCTCTGCGGTAGTCGCCTTTGATGCCACAACCCCTAAAGATGCGCTTCCCAAGGCCGAGAACAAAACCGTAATCGCTCAACTAAACACCAAGACCGGGCAGATCGGTTTTGAAGCGGCCGTTAAGAACTTTGCTTTTAGTAATCCTGTTATTCAAGAGCATTTTAATGAAGAGCGCTGGATGAGCTCCGATAAGTTTCCGGCGTTTACGTTCGAGGGCAAGATCAACGATGTACAACAATATAATTTTGCCAAAAACGGCGTCTATAATGTAACCGTTACCGGTCAAATGACCGTAAAGGGAAAAAGCAATGTGGTCACTACGCCTGCTACCATCGAAGTAAAGAATGGCACCTTGATGACCTCTGCTAATTTTACCCTTACTTTGGCTGATTATGGAATTAGTGTAGGTGACGGTAGTAAGATCGCCGGTCAACCCAAGATCACTGTTTCTGCTGAGTTAAAGTAAAATATTTTCTCCTTATGATCGATAAAGGTCAGTTCTTAAAGGCTACCTACTTATTTAATATAGCGCTCACGACAGTGGGCGCTATATTTAAAATATATCACAATCCCAACGCCGAAACCTTTATTCTCTTTGCCATTATCGCCATGTTGACTTATTCCTTGCCGGTTTTGCTAGAGGTATTCAGGTCTACCCGTATCGGCACTTCTGAAAAACTAATGTGGATCACCGGCATGTTATGCCTTACGCCGATCGCCGGTTATCTTTACGTATTCAAAGCCCGCAACCGCATCGCTAACAGCGAACAGCAAAAATAAGTTCAGGTCTTTCTATTGCGTAACTTGCAGGGTGCCCTTTACACTACATTCTCCGTTCTCACCAGCGGGCGATCAGCCCGAAGCCATTCGCCAATTGGTGCATGGGCTTACCCATGGCGAAAAATACCAGACCCTGCTGGGGGTAACGGGTAGTGGAAAGACCTTTACCATGGCCAATGTTATCGAGCAAGTGCAGCGACCTACACTGGTTCTTACGCATAACAAAACCTTGGTCGCACAACTCTATGGCGAGTTCAGGCAATTTTTTCCTGATAATGCGGTTGAGTATTTTGTCTCGTATTACGACTACTATCAACCGGAGGCTTATATGCCGGTTACGAATACCTATATCGAAAAAGACCTTTCGATTAATGAGGAGCTCGATAAGCTTCGATTGCGGGCTACTTCTAGCTTGTTGAGTGGACGTCGCGATATTATTGTGGTAGCATCGGTAAGTTGCATCTATGGTATGGGCAATCCGGTCGATTATATGAATGGCATCATTCGTATTCAAAAAGGACAAGTGATCTCACGACAAGGGTTTTTACATGCGCTTGTCAATTCGCTTTACCAGCGAACCACGCTAGAGTTTACCCGTGGCAGTTTTCGAGTTAAGGGTGATACGGTCGATATCAACTTACCATATGTCGATTTTGGTTATCGGATCCATTTTTTTGGGGACGAGATCGAGGCCATCGAACAACTTGATGTAAACGCCGGAAAGCGAATCGCTACGATGGAAAATGCTGCTATTTTTCCGGCTAATCTGTACGTAGCTCCAAAAGATATCTTGCAACAGGTTATTTACGAAATTCAAGATGAGTGTTTGGCGCAGGCCGAATATTTTAAGCGCGAGGGAAAATTTCTCGAAGCGCAGCGATTGACCGAGCGAGTCAATTACGATCTGGAGATGATACGAGAGTTAGGGTATTGCGGTGGCATCGAAAACTATTCTCGCTTCTTTGATCGACGTAAACCCGGCACTCGTCCCTTTTGCCTGCTCGATTATTTTCCCGATGATTTTTTAACGATCATCGACGAGAGCCACCAGACCATCCCGCAGGTAAGTGGCATGTATGGAGGAGACCGTAGTCGTAAGTTAACGCTGGTCGATTACGGATTTCGTTTACCCTCGGCTCTCGATAACCGCCCACTCAATTTCAATGAATTTGAGTCGTTATTGCAAGATGTGATATTTGTCTCGGCCACACCGGCTCATTTTGAGTTGGAGAAATGCGAGGGCGTGGTAGTCGAACAAGTAGTGCGCCCTACGGGCTTACTCGATCCGCCTATCGAAGTTCGACCCAGTAAAAACCAGATCGACGATCTGCTCGACGAGATCGACAGGCGCGTTAAACAGGGTGATCGTGTACTGGTTACTACCCTTACCAAGCGGATGGCCGAGGAGATGGACAAGTATTTGCATCGAATTGCCATCAAATCAAAATATATACATAGCGATGTAGATACACTCGATCGTGTCGAGATCTTACGAGAACTTCGGCTGGGTAAGATCGATGTTTTGGTCGGAGTCAATCTGCTTCGGGAGGGACTCGATCTACCCGAGGTATCACTGGTAGCTATTTTGGATGCCGACAAAGAGGGATTTTTGCGCAATGAAAAATCATTGACGCAAACAGCGGGTCGCGCGGCTCGTAATGTGAACGGGCTGGTTATTTTTTATGCCGATAAGATGACCGAGAGTATGCAGCGCACCATCGATGAGACCCAGCGTCGACGCCAAAAACAGATCGAGTATAACACGATCCATGGTATCACGCCTACCACCATTCGAAAATCTGCGCAAGAGGTATTTGCCCAAACTTCTGTACTTGACATCAAAGGGTATGATCCTCATCAGGCAGTATTGACCGGGCAAGACACCGTTACGGTCTCGCAGTTACTAGAGGAGCAACCCCAGTACACAACCGTACCGCAAGTCGAAAAGGCGATCAAGGCGTTTCGAAAAGAAATGGAAAAAGCAGCGCGGCAGCTCGACTTTATGGAAGCCGCTCGATTACGCGACGAATTATTTCGCCTCGAGGCGCAGCTGACCACAATGAAACAGTAGGGTTATCGCTTGCAAATCTTACCTTAGCCACATGGACAAACGGGTTTTTTTGATCGATGCTTTTGCACTTGTTTTTAGGGCGTATTATGCACTAATAAGAAGTCCCCGATTAACTTCTACCGGTAAAAATACCAATGCCCAATTCGGATTTACCAATGCTTTACTCGATCTTATCAATAAGCAAAAGCCGTCACATATGGCGGTTTGTTTTGATACGGGTGCGCCAACCGAACGACATACCGATTATGCCGATTATAAGGCCAACCGACAAGAAACACCAGAAGATATTCTCGATGCGGTGCCCGATATTAAAAAGATCATTGAGGCCTTCAATATTCCCATTGTTGAATTGGACGGATACGAGGCTGATGATGTAATAGGTACGCTCAGTAAGCAAGCTGAGCAAGCCGGCTATGACGTTTTTATGGTTACGCCCGATAAAGATTATGGGCAATTGGTTTCAGAGAAAATAAAGATCTATAAACCAGCCTATGGAGGTAATGATGCGGAGATACTCGGGCCCGAAGAAGTTTGTGCCCGCTGGAACATTGCAGATGTCTCGCAAGTAATAGACATGTTGGGAATGATGGGCGACTCGGTCGATAATATTCCCGGTATTCCGGGTGTGGGAGAAAAAACGGCCGCTAAGTTCTTGCATGAGTACGGGAGTCTCGAAAACACGTTGGCCAATGCTGATCAGATCAAGGGGGCTATGGGCGAGAAAGTTCGCAAGGGAAAAGAGTTGGCGGTCTTATCTAAAAAATTGGCTACGATCATTACCTCTGTTCCAGTGGCCTTTCATGAAGAAGATTTTCGCTTAAAGGAATGGAATCGCGATCAGTTAAAGGAAATTTTTTCGGCACTTGAATTCAAAACGATGGGTAAGCGATTGCTCGGTGACGATTTTGTCGTAGCAACCCCTTCTCGTTCGGTGGTAGAGAAGCCACAACCCCAAGGCGTACAGACCGATCTGTTCGGTAATATCATAGAGCAGCCCTCTTCTGCAATAAGTACGACCAGTACTACGGCTTTTTCGGACGCTACTTTAGCTGATCATGACGAAGATCCTTTGCCGGTAGCGGCCGATAAAAATATCAGTAATACCCCTCATCAGTATCTTTTGATCAATGATCAAGAAGCGCTGGAGACGTTCATCGAGCAATTAAAATCGCATCAAGAGATCTGTTTCGATACCGAGACCACCCATGTGGATGCCAATCTTGCTGAATTGGTAGGGCTTAGTTTCTCTGTAACGCCTACCGAGGCCTGGTATGTACCTTGTCCCGCTGACCAAAAAGAGACACGTGGCTTGTTGCAACACCTTGCCCCTCTTTTTTCAGATTCATCTAAAACCTGGATCGGACATAACATTAAGTACGATCTGCTGGTGTTAAAGTGGTATGGTATTGAGGTAGCTGGATCGCTGTACGATACTATGCTGGCGCATTATGTATTTGAGCCCGAAGGCAAGCGTAGCATGGACGATCTTAGTGAAAGGTTTCTGGGCTATGTGCCAGTCCCTATCGAAGAACTGATCGGTAAAAAAGGGAAGCACCAGCTTACCATGCGAGATGTGGACACCGATAAGATCAAAGAGTATGCGGGCGAAGATGCCGATATTACCCTTCAATTAAAGCAACAGTTCGTTACACGGGTACAAAAAGCGGGAGTAACAAAGGTCTTGCAAGAGGTGGAGTTACCTCTTATTAGGGTACTGGCCGATATGGAATACGAGGGGGTTACCATTGACAAAGATTTTTTGCAGGAGTACTCTGTTGCTCTCGCCAAAGAAGCTAAGATCGCCGAAGAGGCCGTTTATAAAGAGGCCGGTGTTCGTTTTAATCTCGCCTCTCCTAAGCAATTGGGTGAGGTATTATTCGATAAGTTGCAGCTCGATCCGGATGCTAAAAAAACAAAAACAGGGCAGTATCAAACCGGAGAGGATATCTTGACCAAGCTGGCCGCCAAAGGACATCGTATTGCCGAAGACATTTTGACGTTCCGTGAATTGACCAAGTTGCAATCTACTTATGTGGATGCTCTACCTTTACTGATCAATCCCAAGACCGGAAGGGTGCATACGTCGTATGCACAGGCTGTAGCCGTAACGGGTCGGTTATCGAGCAATAATCCCAATCTCCAAAATATTCCCGTTCGAACCGAGCGCGGCCGTGAGATCAGAAAGGCTTTTATTCCTCGTAGCGGCGATTTTACGTTGATCTCAGCCGATTACTCGCAGATCGAGCTTCGTATTGTGGCTGCTATCAGCGGCGATAAGAATATGTGTGCTGCTTTTCGTGATGGAAAGGACATTCATACGGCTACCGCCGCTCGGGTGTATAATGTGCCCGAGAGCGAGGTAACAAAAGAAATGCGTTACAAGGCCAAGAGTGTAAACTTCGGCATCATCTATGGCCAGGGAGCTTTTGGGTTGGCCGATAATTTAGGGATCTCTCGCACCGAGGCCAAAGAGATCATCGCTAATTATAAGCGGGAGTTTCCGGGTATTCAGGAGTACATGGACAGTACCATCAAGTTCGCTAAAGACAAAGGTTATGTAGAGACGTTAATGGGACGTAAACGATGGTTGCGCGATATCAACTCCACTAATTTTACCGTTCGGGGATTTGCCGAGCGTAATGCCATCAATTCACCTATACAAGGCAGTGCGGCCGACATGATAAAGCTGGCCATGCATAAGATCCATTCTAGTATGAAACAAGCTTCCATGAAAAGCAGGATGATCTTACAAGTGCACGACGAATTGATATTCGATGCACATCATAGCGAGGTAAAAGCACTGACCGATCTGATTATTGAGGGAATGCAAAATGCCATGTCTCTTCCGAATGGCGTGCCCGTAATAGCCGAATGTGGTGCAGGTCCCAATTGGCTGGCGGCTCACTGATCGATCCTTCTGCCGCCCCCACCACCGCCCATGCCCATCGGACGGGCGGGCCGCATTGCCGGTAAGATCTGATCTTTCCAAATAGTAAATTGCTCGGCGGTAAGTACAGCCTTTATGATCTCTTCTTGCGCATCGTTATACTTTTTCATCTCTTCGCGCAAGGCCTCCGGATCGGGTCTCTCTCCGGCCATGGCTGCTTCTCTGATCTCTAGCATCCGGGTATCCTGTTTTTTATAGAGCACCGTAAGAGCGGTATCGATCAATGCTAGTCTGACGGGATCTAGTTTAAAGGCACTATCTAATTTTTGATGAATGACCGCTACGCGCTCGGCCGGGGTTCTGCGCTGAAAACCGCTTCCTCCGCCAGGAGGCTGGGCCTGCACAGCAGTAAGCGATAAAAGGGAGAAGGTCAACATAATTAAGGACTTTTTCATGACCATACGATTTAAAGGATATTTATTGCGTCAACTGGTTTATCTTGCGCTATCTAATATAGTACTATTATGGAATATGGCAAGTTAGTAGCCGTAACAGGGCTTCCCGGACTTTATGAACTAATGAGTAGCAAGGCCGATGGGGGTATTGTACGCTCACTCGATGATAAGAGTACCAAATTTGTTTCTACCCGTATTCATCAGTTCTCTCATCTCGAAAGTATAGAGGTTTATACCATTCGCGATAATGTGAATCTGATCGACGTGTTCCATGCCATGGAAAAGTCTACCGCCACGCTGCCCAGCGAAAAAGATGTGAAAGCCATTAAGAAGTATTTCGAGCAGGTATATCCCGATATGGATCATGAGCGGGTCTATGATAGTGACCGAAAAAAAATGATCAAGTGGTTCTCACTTTTAAAAAAGCACGCTATTCCGTTGGTCTTATCTGAATCGGTCGAGGGCGAATCTGACGAGACCCCATCTGACACCACTGCCTAATATCGCTACCGGTATTTTACCAGCCGGCGATTATCTCTACGTGAAGCTTTAGCTGATCTTATATGTCGTACAGTGCCACTATTGAAAAAATTCCCCGTAGCTTTTTGCCTGATAATTTCGTGATCAGCGATTGGGAATCGCTGGCCCCTTACTTTACAGCACTCGAACAGCGCACTATCGATAGTGTTCGCGAGCTGGAGCAGTGGCTCCGCGATGCCAGTGAACTCGAAGCCGTGATCAGTGAGGACGTATGCTGGCGTCAGATCAAAATGACCTGTGACACCGAGAATAAAGCACTCGAAGAGTCATTCAATTATTTTATGCGCGAGTTGCAACCGCGCATTCAGCCTTGGTCCGATAAACTCAATAGAAAATTATTGGCTTCTACATTTGTAGATCAATTACCCGTCGCCACATACGCTACCTTTCTGCGAAATATCCGTAAGCAGATCGATCTGTATCGCGAGGTCAATGTGCCCATTCAATCCGAGATAAGCGTACTGCAACAGCAATTTGGTGTAATTGCCGGCAAGATGACCATTATTGTACAAGAGCAGGAATACACCTTGCAACAAGCCGCCAAATTCTTAGAAGACGAAGATCGCAGTTTACGCGAGCAGGTATACCTGCAAATCGCTGAGCGTCGCTACCAAGATCGAGACAGCCTCGATCAATTGTTCGATCAACTGCTTCAAAAAAGAAACCAGCTGGCCCTCAATGCCGGTATGAAAAACTATCGTGATTATCGGTTCTTAGAACTGGGCAGATTTGATTACGATCATACCATGTGCGAACAGTTTCACCAGGCTGTAAAAGAAGAAGTGATGCCGCTTGTCAATGAGATCTATGCCAAAAAGAAAGAACGGTTGGGATTGACCACATTACGTCCCTGGGATATAGAGGCAGAGCCGGTCGGCACAACACCTCTTCGGCCTTTTGCCGATGCAGCCGAGTTGACCGAAAAATCTATAGCGTGTTTGCGGCGCCTGCATCCCTTTTTTGGGGATTGTATCGCCACCATGCGCCGTATGCACCGCTTAGACCTGGAGAGTCGAAAAGGAAAAGCTCCCGGAGGGTACAACTGCCCACTGGCCGAGACCGGTGCTCCGTTTATTTTTATGAATGCCGCGGGTACCCTCGATGACGTTACTACCATGGTACACGAAGGAGGGCATGCCGTTCATTCATTTCTCACTCATTCGCTTCCGCTCAATGGGTTCAAGGAATATCCCACCGAGATCGCCGAAGTAGCCAGTATGTCGATGGAATTATTCACCATGGATTATTGGGATAGTTTTTTTAGCGATCCTGCCGAGTGGCAGCGCGCCAAAGAGCAACAACTCGAGCGCGTCATTACGATCTTTCCGTGGATCGCTACCATCGATAAATTTCAACATTGGATATATACCCATCCACAGCATAGTACAGAAGAGCGCAATCGGGTTTGGCTATCTATAGTAAATGAATACAGTTCTTCGGTCGTAGACTTTTCGGGACTCGAAGTCTATCGCGCTTACCAGTGGCAACGCCAATTGCATCTTTTTGAAGTGCCTTTCTATTATATCGAATACGGTATTGCGCAGCTGGGAGCTATCGGACTCTGGCAGCAGTATCACCAAGATCCCCGTGTGGCGCTGGAAAATTATATAAAGGCCCTTTCGTTAGGGGGTACCAAAACTCTCCCCGAGTTATTTGCGGCAGCGGGTCTGCCTTTTGATTTCTCGGCTGGTCATATTCGTACGCTGATGCAATTTGTGCAATCTTGTTGGAAGCAGGCTAGAGATACACCAGCTCAATCTTAAATAGCTTACTTCTTTTGGGGAGCTGCTTAATGATTTTAAGTGGAGTGGTGGCCCTATTCTGTTAGTTACGTTCTGCCATACATCAATCGATGGTCTTTACCACTTCTTCGAAGGGAACACGATTGCGAGGTCCCCACACACCCTGTGCCGTTCCCTTGCCCACGCCAACGATCATATTGATCTCAGCTCCATAAGGCAGCCTCAATGCTTTTTTTACGCGTACGGCATCGAATCCTTCCATGGGGCAACTGTCAAAATCGGCTGCTGCGATCGAGAGCATAAAATTCTCGGCAGCCAGTGCACAAGACTTATGTACGGTAATGCGCTGGTCGGCCTTGCCGCCAAAGCGCATAAATGGTTTTTGTAGTCCGCCAAAAAAGCTGATCGCCTTTCTAACCAGTGTCAAGAAGCCAAACCAGTCACTCGCATAGGCGAGGGGCATTAATTTTTTATAGTAATCGAGCCCTCTTTTTTGCAGTTTGTTGGGCTCACCCGGAATGCCTTCTTTAATGCGATCGTAATTCCAGCGGGCTCTTTGTTTCCAAAGGTCTCCACGGGTTACGAATACCACCAAATGCTGGGCGGTAGTCGCAGCTCCCTGCCCCAAGCAATAGGCGGCCATCTTCTTTTTTTCGTCGGCCGACCGAATCCAGTAAAATTCCCAGCACTGCATATTACTGCTGTTGGGGGCTAGTATGGCATGTTGCAACGCAGTCTTGATGACAGCATCAGGTACCGTAATCTCCGGATCGAACCGCCTGTTTGATCTTCTTCTGTTTACGATCGTGTCAAAAAGGTCTTGCTTGTTTTCCATATTATTTTTGATAGGAGGATGCAAAGGTCCCGAAACATCCTGTTTATTCCTATTATTTGTCTATACAACAAAAAAAAGGCTGCCCTGTTCGGACAGCCTTTTCAAGTTCAGTAAACCAGTATTAGTAACCAGGATTTTGCGTGTAGTTCGCATTTTGCTGAATCTCGGCCAGTGAAATAGGCCATATGAAACGATTGTCAGCATAAGGAATAGCGGCTACACCACGGGGAATGCCGGGTGCAGGAACACCTGTACATACGAAGAGCGAAGCAGGCACGGCAGTAGTTGTTACCACCTTTGAGGGGATACCACCACCGGCTACAGGAGAATGTACGGCATCTGGAGAAAGACGATGGATATCTTGCCAACGCTTTCCTTCTCCCAAGAACTCAACTCTTCTCTCAAATAAGATCGCTGCGATCAGCGCATCTTTATTGGCGAAGCTAGCCACCGTAAACTGATCGGCAGGAGTCAATACGGCACGATTACGAACGGCATTGAGCAAGTCAACGGCACGGGCAGAAACACCAGAGGCACGACGAGCTTCGGCCTCAGCGAGTGTCAACAATACCTCGGCATAGCGGATAATGGGTGCTCCATCGGAGAGATTGGCGACATCGCGATACTTGAAGGTAAACTTGGCAGTGGGGTAATCACGCACCATAGTAGCACCACGACGCAGGTCGTTGCAGAGCCAACGAGGATCGCTCCAGATAATGGGGCTAATGCGAACCAGACCACGACCATTTAGGTTGGGGTCGCCCAGCATGGTAGCCAAACCACCATTAACGCTCGCATTATCGGTAGCATCGTTCCTAATAGAGAAGATGCTCTCGGTAGACGTATTGTTGGCAAAAGGTCCGTCGGGAGTAGCAGTAAGGGCCCAGCTTCCGATAGGACTTACAAAAGGAGCCGTGGCAGGAACCAGCTTATTTCCGTCGGTCACTACATTGGCCCAATCGTTCATATGCATTCTTACACGCATCTTGAGGGCAATGGCAGCTGCTCTGCTCGCACGGTAGGTGCGAATGGCAGTGGTAACAGGCAGATTAGCTTCGGCATAATCGAGGTCGGCCAAGATCTTGCTGTATACAAGCGATACAGGAAAATCAGAACGCTTTAAAGCGCGAGCTTGCTCGGCCTTGGCTTCGGAGTTGATACCGAATTCACGCACGATGATACCCTCTTTGTTTCCATTGCCATCGGCATAAGGACGGGCCCAGTGGGTAACCAGTTCGTGGTGAGCGAGCGCACGCAAGAAGCGACACTCTGCAATGAACTGAAGACCGGTTGCAGAAGGAATAACTCCTTTAGCGACCGCTCCCTCAACTCCTTCTATTACAAGATTGGCTTTGTTGATGAGAGAGTAAAGGGTTTGAAAATGGAAGTCGTTATTGGCACTCACATTGGTGTAGGTACCTTCATACGTGATCTGATAGAATAACGCGGTATTATGCATGTCTTCGCCGCGCATATCACCTTGTTGGATACTAGCTGCGCCAAAAGGATAGCCACGAACGGCACCACCGGCATAGAATCCGGATTGAGCAGCATCGTAAACACCATTGACGGCCAGGTTTACCTTGGCAGCATCGGCAAAGGCTGAGGCATCAGAAAAAGAGCTATAGGGCTGCAATTCCAACACCTTTTTTTGACAGCCGCTCAACAACGTGAGCAGTACTGCGAAGATCGCTAGCGATCTGAAGATGGAAGTATTAGGTTTCATATCGATTTATTTTGTTG
>JBILFN010000039.1:0-14109 GCA_044351575.1 Chitinophagaceae bacterium | reverse complement strand
TGCACATCTTCTACTACGATGGTTTTCTCTTGTTGCCAGCAAGCGCCGCAGACACCCCTTTCTTTTTTTATGCGGGTGCAGGCCACCGGTCCTTGAAAGGGCCCTAGTACAAGTTCGTCTTGTTTTATCAGGTAAAAGCCTACCCATAGCCAGCCAAATTGTTCTTTAAGCGCGGCGCAAACATTGGCCATATTGGCTACAAAATCGGTCTCGCCCATCAACAGTCCCTGCAACTGGGGTAGCAGGCTTTGGTACTGCGCTGCTTTGGTTCCTTCTATAATTTTTAGGTCTTCTGCCATTTGGCAAAGATAGAATCCCGCGAGGTTAGTAACTTTAATTCAATATTCCTGCTATGCGATTTTTTTTAGTGTCGATAGGGTTATTGTTGCTGCAGCCCGCCATTTACGGGCAGCCCTACGGGGGTAATCCTGCGCGGCAGAAGTGGAAACAACTTGTTACGGATAGCGCTCGCATTATTTATGCCCCCGGACTCGACAGCCAGGCACAGCGCTCATTGGCATTGATACGTCGGCTGGCTGCATACGATTCGTTTCGGCTGGGCAAGCAAATAAAGCCCATTGACATAGTCTTGCAGCAAAGCCCCGTTATTTCTAACGCTTACGTGCAATTGGGGCCTTTTAGGAGCGAGTGGATGCTGATGCCCAACTTGAATAATTTTAACACGGGTACCCTTGGGTGGAGCGATCTGTTGGCATTGCATGAGTATCGTCATGTCGAGCAGATCAATAATATGAATGCGGGGCTTAGTAGGGTCGCCCGCCTTTTGTTGGGGCAGCAGGGTTACGATCTGGCCATCAATGCGGCCATACCAAATTGGTTTTTTGAAGGCGATGCCACTTGGCAAGAATCGGTGTTGAGCAGGCAGGGAAGGGGACGTTTACCGCAGTTTATGAATGCCTTTCCTGTGCTCTGGCAAGGGGGTAAAAATTATTCGTGGTTAAAACTTCGCAACGGGTCTTATAAAGATGTTGTTCCCGATCATTACGAGCTAGGTTATCTGCTGGTCAATTATGGGGTTGCTACCTATGGAGAAAAGTTTTGGCCTACCGTCATACACAGAGCGGCCTCTTTCTCTTCGCTGGTATATCCTTTTCAGCACGCCATTGCTAAAGTGTCGAAGCTCTCTTACACGCAATTCAGAAAAAATGCGTTTGCCTGGTATAAAGAAAGGCAACCGGAAGCCGAGATTGCAGTGCCTGTGTGGTTACTTAAGACAGAAACGCGTTACGCCACCGACCGCCAATATCCTTATGGGGTAAGTGGCGACACGATGCTGCTTCGAAAGTCGAGCCGAATTCATCGACCAGGTTTTTATCTGGTCACCAAGAATCGAGAACGCCTGTTGAGAACCCTTGATATTTCGCTGGACCAGCCCTTTGGCTATCGTAATGGAAAAATAGTATATGCCGCCTATGAGAAAGATCCTCGCTGGCATTGGCAAAGCTACAGTTCGCTTCGTATGGTAGATGTTCGTACCGGCAAACAAAAAAGCCTTACGTATCGAAGCCGTTATTTTACTCCCGATATAGCGCCCGGGCTCGATAAGGTTATAGCGGTGCAGGTAAGCGAGTCTGGGCAGGCTTCCCTTGCCTTGCTCTCTGCCACTACTGGAAAGCAGCTTGTTTCTTTTGTGTCGCCTAATGGGTATCTGTATACCGATCCAAAGTTCTTGTCGGATACCACAGTGGTAACCGCTGTTCGAGACTCTCGCGGCTCCATGGCCTTGTTACGGTTATCGCTCCATACGGGACAAGAGGAACTATTGACTCCTTTTTTACCCTACTCGATGGGGTTTCTTCAACCCCATGAAGGGTCTGTTTTTTTTACCGCCGGATTTTTCGGCAACGATCATGTGTATTGCCTTCGACTGCAAGACAACACAATTTGGCAGGTAACCAATAAGGGCGTCGGAAAATACAATGTGCATGCAGTGGCCGATAAATTGTATTGGTCCGAGCCCACGGCAGAGGGTATACAGGTTAGGGTCGCTGCTGCCGAGCCTGGGTCGTGGAAGCGCATTTCTCTCGATTCGCTACAGCTAGGTATTGCCCCACCCGTAGCCGGTGCCACGAACGGTGTTGGTTCGTTCTTGTCTCAATTCGTTGACTTGTACAGTAGGCAGGATACCATTTCGTCCTCTCGTTATAAAAAGTCCACCGGTCTCATTAATATTCATAGCTGGCGACCCGATTATCAAGACCCTTTGTTTCGATTTGCCCTCTACGGAGAGAATGTTCTCAGCACCATGCAAACCGAGATCGCCTATGAGTATAACGAAAACGAACGAAGTCATTCATTCGGTGCGTCGAGCACCTATGCAGCCTGGTTTCCGCATCTTACACTAGGTACAAATTACACGGTCGAACGCTCGGCCGTGGTAAGAGGAGCGCGAAGAGCCTGGTCGCAACTCGACACGCGGGTGGGCGTGAGTATTCCGTTGCAGGATATAAAGGGGAGAGTATACCGAAATCTCAATGTGGGAAGCTACTATGTACTGCGCAACGATTTTTACAAGGGCGCCTACAAGGATAGTTTGGGTACGATCACCTTTAGCTACCTAATGCACACTATCCAATTTTCGCTGGGAGCTCAACAGGCGCCACAGCATATTTTTCCACGATGGGGCGCAAGTCTAAGTTTATTGGGTCAGCACAGTGTCTCGTCTTTCGACGGGCGTCAGTTCAACGCAGTGGCCAATGTGTACTTACCGGGCCTTTCTCACCGACACCATTTGGTGCTACAGGGTGCTTGGCAAGAGCGCGACACGCTGGGACAGCTTAGCTTTGGCAACCGATTGGCCTATAGCAGGGGCTATACCGGGCGCTATTTTAGCCGCATGTGGAAGACGGGGGTTAATTATCATTTTCCCATCTGGTTGCCCGATTTTGGTATCGCCAGTATTGCGTATGTTAATCGCGTCAGGGCTAACTTGTTTTACGATCACATGCTCGTTTACTCGCGCAACAAGCAACAGACGGCCCCGCAACGCAGTACCGGAGCCGAAGTTTTCTTCGATACCAAATGGTGGAACCAGCATCCCGTAAGTTTTGGATTTAGGATCAACTACCTGATCGACCGCGATCAGTTTGACGGATACCGGGGATGGTTCGCAGAGTTTATATTGCCCGTTTCGCTCTTTTGATCGAAGCCGCTAGCCCAGCGCTTGCAAGCTCTCTTCGATGAGTCTTATCTTGGTAATTGCATCGGCCTGTTTTTTTCTTTCGTTCTCGATGACCGATGGGTTGGCGTTTTGTACGAATTTTTCGTTGCTTAGTTTCTTGTCTACACTGGCTAAGAATCCCTTCAAGTAGTCGAGGTCTTTTAGCAATTTTTCTTTTTGCGAGCCGGTGTCGAGCAGGGCAGTGGTCTCAATAAAGATCTTTTGTTTGCCAACGACTACGGTGATGCTATTGGCCACCGAACCGATCGTGGTGTCGCATCGAACCGATGTGGCATTGACTTGTTTGCTTAGCAAGGGTGTAATCGTTTCGATGAGTGCTGGAGTCTCAGATTCGATGTGCAGCTTTACGGGGTCTTTGGGTTTTATCTGATTTTTATTGCGGGCATCGCGTACGGCTGAGATCATTTGTTTAAGTTGCTCTCCGGCCGAAAGCAGCCCGGCGTCAAAGGGTTGCGGTGCCACCAACGGACGCAGGGTCAGATCTTGTTGTTGCGCTTTTAGCTGATGAAATACTTCTTCTGTAATGAAAGGCATAAAGGGATGTAGCAGTTGCATCAGTTCCTCGAAGAAAGAAACGGTCCTCTGGTAGGTGGCGGCAGGGATCGGTTGTTCAAAACCGGGTTTGATCCATTCCAAATACCAGCTGCAGAAATCATCCCAGATGAGCGAGTAGATGGTTTTGAGTGCCTCACTCAACTTGTATTCTCCGTAGAGTTCTTCTAGTGTGGTGCGAACC
The DNA here is from genome assembly GCA_044351575.1 of Chitinophagaceae bacterium. GTDB lineage: Bacteria > Bacteroidota > Bacteroidia > Chitinophagales > Chitinophagaceae > JJ008. The sequence goes on along the minus strand of JBILFN010000039.1, from coordinate 10,171 downwards.
TGTTGCAACCGGCTTTCGAACCATTCAATGGCGAAAGAGGGGGTTGCGGATGCTTCTTCGTGAGATTGTCGTTGTTCCCAGTTGCGAACCAATTTAAGGGCATTCCAGATCTTGTTATTGAAATGAAGTCCTTGCTCATTGGTGCTTTCGTCCCAAAGCAAGTCATTGCCGGCCGGAGAAGCGATCATAATACCGAATCGTACCGCGTCGGCTCCATATTGGTCGATCAGTGCCAGCAGATCGGGCGAGTTGCCCAGACTCTTACTCATTTTACGGCCTTGCTTGTCGCGTACGATGCCGGTAAAGTAAACTTGACGAAACGGGATCTGCTGTTGAAACTCACAACCGGCCATAATCATGCGGGCTACCCAAAAAAAGATGATCTCCGGAGCGGTTACCAGCGTATGAGTAGGGTAGTAGTAGGCTACTTCTTTATTGCCGGGCTGGCTGTAGCCATTGAATACTTCGAAAGGCCAGAGCCATGAGGAGAACCAGGTATCGAGGCAATCTTCGTCTTGTTGCAGGGTAACGGGTGTGGTGCCGTATAGTTTTTGGTAGGCTTCTTGTGCCTGTTCACGATCGGCTGCCACGACTACTTTTCCCTGCTCGTCGTACCATGCAGGAATGCGGTGTCCCCACCATAGTTGCCGCGAGATGCACCAGTCTTTTATATTCTCCATCCAGTGGCGATAGAGATTTTTGAATTTTCCGGGGTAGAATTTGATGTCCTCATTGGCCACCGCCTCTAGTGCAGGACCACTGATCTTTTTCATATCGACCCACCACTGAAGCGAAAGACGCGGTTCTACCACCACATCGGTACGCTCGCTATAGCCTACTTCGCTGGTATAGGTTTCGGTCTTTTCGAGAAATCCTTTTTCTTCGAGCTCTTTGGCTATTAGTTTACGAGCTTCGAAGCGATCTTTTCCAATGTAAAGTCCCGCCTCGCTACTGAGTGTTCCATCGTCATTGAAGACATCGATAACATCCAGTCCGTGCTTTTGCCCCAGTTGGTAATCGTTGGTGTCGTGTGCCGGAGTAACTTTTAGCGCACCGGTACCAAAATCCATGCTTACATATTCGTCGGCAATAATTGGAATGCGACGATTGATGAGTGGTACAAAGGCATATCGTCCTAGCAGTGAAGTGTAGCGAGGATCGTCGGGGTGTACGCAAATGGCCGTGTCTCCCATAATGGTCTCGGGTCGCACGGTTGCCACTATCATGTACTCGTCTTTGTCTCCGTCCAATTTATAACGAAGGTGGTACAGGGTCTGTTGTGTTTGCTTTCGAATCACCTCTTCGTCGCTGAGCGCTGTCTTGGCGCGGGGATCCCAGTTGATCATCCGTTTGCCCCGATAGATATATCCTTTGTTGTACAGTTCGATAAATACGTTGATAACGGCCTTGTAATAGGCAGGGTCCATGGTAAAATGGGTGCGCTCCCAATCGAGACTGCACCCCATTTTCTTTAATTGCTCTAAGATGATACCGCCGTATTTGTTCTTCCATTCCCAGGCATGCGATAAGAACTCTTCTCTGCTGAGCGAAGACTTTGCGATCCCTTTCTCTCTGAGTAGCTGTACCACTTTTGCCTCAGTAGCGATCGAGGCATGGTCGGTGCCCGGCACCCAGCAGGCATTCTTGCCTTGCATGCGGGCGCGACGAACCAAAATGTCTTGAATGGTATTGTTCAAACAGTGCCCCATATGCAGCACACCTGTAACGTTCGGTGGGGGAATTACTACGGTAAAGGGTTCGCGGTGGTCAGGTTCTGAATGAAAATATCCTTTCTCGGTCCAATGTTGGTACCACTTGCGTTCTGCAGGTCCGTGCTCAAAATTTTTACTCAACTCCATGGGGCACAAAAATACCCGCTTTTGACCTTATGGCAATCAGCCAACGCAGGCCTCGATGGTGGCATTGATGCCCCTGTCGACGATAGCGTCGCACATGGGTTTTAAGATGTTGAATTCACCTTTTTTGACAGCGTATTTTCCTTTGTAGTGAATCAGGTAAGCGCATTGCTCAGCTTGCTCGTTGGTATGCCCACACACTTCTATCAGGGTCGTAATGACCCATTCGAATGTATTCACATCATCATTCCACACGATCAATTGACCGGGAGCCTCGGTGTCTGTCAGTACATCGGTATCCTCAGCCGGCCGGGTGCGAAGATCTTCTTGGTAGGCGTTCATATTGGCAAAGGTAGTTCGGTGGTTATTTTGTAAAAAGCTTTGTTCAAATGCGTGCCCCCCCTTATCTTTGCCCTCCGCAAAACGGGAGCTTAGCTCAGCTGGTTTAGAGCATCTGCCTTACAAGCAGAGGGTCGGCGGTTCGATCCCGTCAGCTCCCACTGAAAATCAAAGGGTTACAAATTGTAACCCTTTTTCTTTTTTAGGCTTTAGGCAGTGTTATCGGGTATACCAGATAAGGGTGTATCCGAAGTTATCGACCAGGCGCATGATCTCGTTGTACAAGGTAAAGGCCACCGACTTTTTTTCTGCCCCATAACTCCATTTTTGAAATACGGCAGGTTGGCCTGTGGTACTGTCGGTGCTAAGCGACCTCCATTTAAGATTGATAAGGATATTACCATTATCGGTTACGGTACTCTCGATAAAGTATTCGCAATTCATTTTTTTGATCGCGATAGGCAGGGTATTTAGCTGTAGAAGGGTGGGATCGGTTCGATCCAGTCGAACGCCTTGGCTTTCTATAAACCGACTCCAGCTACCGAATGCAGCAACACCGGTCTGGCGGGTCTCAATAAGAATAGTGCCGCAACCGGGATATGGATCTTGCTTTCCTTGCGCTTGCAACAGCGTGGGCGAGAGGTAGAGTAGGCAACTTAGTGCCAGTAAGTAAAAGGGGTAGCGCACCATAAAAATTTTAGAGGATGAACGGAGCGTGATGGTGGAACGTACTGGACTCGAACCAGTGACCCCTACTCTGTCAAAGTAGTGCTCTAAACCAACTGAGCTAACGTTCCGGGAGAGCGAAAGTAGTTAAAATTCTAAATTCTCCAGTCAACGATCGAATTGACCCATTCTTTTCGGTAGGGGGTTTGCACCCGAATGTAATTATCGGTATAACCCTCCATCATCCCCTCATGATCGGCCTTTTCGAACAGGACCGGTCGTACGGTATCGTGATACTGCGAAGCGAACTGTTTTGTTTTTACGAAAGAGAGGTTACGAAGTTTTTTATTTCGTTCGTGCCGAACCGAAATGGGTACGGCGTCTTGTAATGTTAGGGCGTGGGTATTCTCCCGTTCTGAGTAAGTAAATACGTGCAGGTAGGTAATGGGCAGGCTCTCTAGAAACGAGTAGGTCTCCTCAAAATCTTCGTCGGTCTCTCCGGGAAATCCCACGATCACATCCACGCCAATGGCCGCATCAGGCATACATTCCTTGATCCAGTCAACACGCTCACCATACAGCGACCTTCTATATCTTCTTCTCATTAGCCCCAGTATCCGGTCGCTTCCACTTTGCAGCGGAATATGAAAATGCGGCATAAAGCGGTTGCTTGTCGAGACAAACGAAATAATGTCCTTGGTAAGAAGATTAGGTTCGATAGAGGAGATGCGAAAGCGGTCTATGCCCTCTATGGTATCGAGGGTTTGAACCAATTGAAAAAAATCTTCTCCAGGTTGCCCGAAGTCCCCCAGATTTACGCCTGTCAATACAATCTCTTTGGTATTTGCAGCGGCCAGTTCGCGCACGTTAGCCGCCACATTGGCAATGCTGTCGCTTCGGCTCTTGCCTCTGGCCAACGGAATGGTGCAAAACGAGCAGTTGTAATCACATCCGTCCTGCACTTTTAAAAAACTGCGGGTGCGGTCTTGTGACGACCAAGAAGCCGTAAAGCCATTGACATCTTCTATGTCGCAGCTGCAGATCTTTACCCCTTGCTGTTGGGTAAGACTTTTAATGTGATGGGGTAAATTGAATTTTTCTGCTGCGCCCAGCACCAGATCTACCCCAGGAATCGAGGCGATCTCTTCGGGTTTCAGCTGTGCATAGCAGCCGGTAATAACCACATAGCTTTCCGGGGCTCTTCGCTGTATGCGCCTCACCAGTTGACGACACTCTTTGTCGGCGTTATCGGTAACCGAGCAGGTGTTTATTACATAGACGTCGGCATCCTCATCGAACTCCTTTTTTTCGAACCCTTCTTTTTCGAGTAACCGTCCGAGCGAAGAGGTCTCCGAGTAGTTTAATTTACACCCCAGGGTGTGAAAGGCCACAGAGCGAATGGCAGACATGGGCGCAAAGGTAAAACATCTCGTGTAGATGATGGCTAAACTGTACCTTCGCACTGCTTTGGCTATGAAAAGATTTCTTTTGTTCTTGTACAATATGTACGCGCTGGTAGTCTTTATTGCGCTGATGCTATTGCTGTTTCCCTTTTTTTTAGTGGTATCGTGGAGCGGGCCCGTTACCGGCGGTAATGGCGTAATTCGCCTTTGCATGTGGTGGGCGGATGCTTGGATGACATTGATAGGAATTCGGCATCGTACCAGCTTCGAAGTACCTCACGATTCAAGTCGGCCCTACATTTTTGTCGCCAATCATATTTCGTACATCGATGCCGTCATTTTGGTAAAGTCGATCCGACAATATTTTAGGCCACTGGCCAGAGCCGAGAGCGCGGCCCTTCCGGTCTTTGGATTTATCTATCGCAATGCTTGCGTAACGGTAGATCGTACCAATCCCGAGAGTAGGGCGCAGAGTGTAGATCGGTTAAAGAACTTGATTAGAGAGAAGATCTCGGTCTTTGTTTTTCCCGAGGGAACCTTTAACATGGGCGATGTGCCCTTAAAGTCGTTTTACGATGGCGCTTTTAGGGTAGCCCTTGAGACAAGGACTCCCATCAAGCCCATTTTATTTCTCGATGCATTCGATCGTATGCACTACAGCCGTTTGGCTTCACTCACGCCCGGACGCAGCCGGGCCATCTACCTCGACGAGATCTCCGTGGAGGGGTATGGAATGGACGAGGTGGCCCGCCTTCGTGATGATGTATACGCAATTATGCATCAAAAATTAGTAGCATACGGAGCAGCTTGGGCAAGATCATCGTCGGGCAGCTGAATTCTCGTTACATTAGTGGGTCGATGGTAGCGGACGTAACTCATAAGAAGCGATATGCAGTGGTCATAGTGCCAGCTGCCCTTCGTCAAAACTATACGTGGTCCGTACCAGCCGACCGGCAAGAAGCATTGATGCCCGGCCATCGGGTATTGGTCAACCTGGGAAAAAATAAAAAGTACATCGGGATTGTCAAATCGATAGGCACGGAGGCTCCGCCGGGTTTGCAGGTAAAAGAGATCATACAGGTCTTGGATGAAAAGCCTTTTGTTACTGCAACTACCTTGCGTCTATGGGAGTGGATAGCCGGGTATTATGTATGCTCTGAGGGAGAAGTGATGGCGGCAGCTTTGCCCGCCCCTTTTCGAACCACCGGTACAGATACCGCAGAGGCCTTTCAGCCCAAGATGGAGCGGTTCGTAGCCCTGCATGCATCGTACGCATCCGAAGAAAAACAGGCGGCACTGCTAAACAACTGGAAGGGCGCCCCGCGGCAACTGGCCTTGCTGTTAGCCTACTTTGAACTCTCTCAGCGCCATAAGGAGGTGTCATTATCGACGCTTTTAAAGCGTACCGGTGCCACTACGGCGCAATTGAATGCGCTTATCGAAAAAGAGATGTTGGTCGCCTACAAAAAGCAGGTCGATCGCATTGAACAGACACCGGTCATTCATTCAATTGAATTTACATTGACCGCCGCACAAGAAAAAGCGTTTATCCAAATCAAGGCATGTTGGCAAGAACAACAGGTCTGTCTTTTACATGGAGTTACGGCCAGTGGAAAAACGCAGGTGTATATCCGGTTGATCAGCGAAGCGTTGCAACGGGGCGAACAGGTATTATATATGTTGCCCGAGATCGCATTGACTGCGCAGATCGTGCGAAGATTGCAACATTGTTTTGGAGGACAGGTAGGTGTTTACCATTCTAAGTTTTCGCAGCAAGAAAGGGCGGAGCTCTGGCAAAAAGTAGCCAGTGGTCAGCTGACCGTTTTGTTAGGAGCACGCTCCGCTGTTTTTTTACCGTTCAAGAAACTGGGATTGGTCGTGTGTGACGAGGAGCATGATCCTTCTTTTAAACAACAAGAACCCTCTCCTCGATACCATGGGCGAGACGCAGCCATTTATTTGAGTGCGTTGGGCAAGGCCAATGTGCTATTAGGTAGTGCAACGCCTTCGATCGAATCGTACCACCAGGCCCTTTCTAAAAAGTATGGGTTGGTTACGCTCACACAGCGCTACGCCGATGTAAACTTGCCTCCGCTTCGAATAATTGATACGCGGGCTGTACCGCCCAAAAAAAGAGTGGGAGGATTTCTGACACCCGCCCTGGTACAGTCCATGGAACGAGTACTTGCCGAAGGCAGGCAGATCATTTTATTTCAGAATCGCAGGGGGTATGTACCGTATCAGATCTGTTCTACTTGCGGTACCATACCTTCTTGCCGTCACTGCGATGTTTCACTTACGCTGCATAAAAAAAAGCAGCAATTGCTGTGTCATTACTGCGGTTCGGGTTATCCGATCGTTGCCACCTGCAGCGGCTGTGGGGCAAGTGCTTTTACCCAGCGCAATTTTGGCACCGAGCTGATCGAAGAAGAGCTACAACAGTTATTTCCATTGGCCAGTATTGCGCGTATGGACATAGATGCCATTAGCGGTAAGCAGGCGCACGAGCAATTGATCGGGAGATTCGAGCAAGGGCAGATCGATATTTTGGTGGGTACGCAAATGGTGGTAAAAGGGTTGGATGTAGATCGGGTAGACCTGGTTGGAATTTTGGATGCCGATGGGTTGTTGCATTTTACGGACTTTAGGGTGCATGAGAGAGCCTTTCAGTTGATGGAGCAAGTGAGTGGAAGGGCCGGCAGAAAAAAGCAGACCGGAGAAGTGGTCGTGCAAACCTCGCAACCTGCTCATGCGGTGCTGGGCTTTGTAACGGCGCACGATTACAGGGGCTTCTTTGACGAGGAGATTAGCAAGCGCGAAGAATTTTTTTATCCACCCTTTAGCCGTTTGATCTTGCTGAGTTTTCGGCATAGCGCACAGCCGGTTAGTATTCAGGCCGCTCGCAGTTTTGCCGCGAATTTCGCAGCGCGTTACGGCAATTATTTGGTGGGGCCGGCCCCAGCCGTTATACCCAGGGTTCGAAATCAATATCGCACCGAGTTATTGATAAAGCTTCCGCGGCGCGCTTCGATGCTCTCTCAATGCAAAAGGGATATTTTGGATCAAATCGTTCAGCTCACCATGCAACCAAATTTTAAAAGTGTGCAAGTGGTAGTAGATGTAGACGTCAATTGAGGCCTATGGATTCTTTAACACACATTGCATTAGGGGCCGGAGTAGGAGCGCTGTTGGGAGGGCGATCACTGGGCAGAAAGGCCATGGTCTGGGGAGCAGTAGCACAGTCTTTGCCGGATATAGATTTTTTGGCAGGATTATGGTGCGCTCCGGCAGAAGACCTTTTGGCCCATCGCGGGTTTACCCACTCGTTCTTGTGCATGGCGCTGTTAGTGCCTCTGTTGTCTTTCGCGGCCTCTCGATTGCATCGTGCCACAGGTTACTCAACCAGGCGGTGGGTTCTCTTTTTTTTCTTGCAACTACTGCTCCATTTGTTGCTCGATTCCCTCAACGTATACGGAACAGGATGGTGGGAGCCTTTCAGTCATCATCGGGTGTCGGGTAATCTCTTGTTTGTGGCCGATCCGTTGTTTACACTTCCGGTCGTGGCCTCGGTCGTATGGCTGTATGTTCGTTTACCCCGGCAAGAGAAATTTGTTTTTTGGCCACTCAAGGTGGCTATTGGTATGTGTCTGATGTACTTATTGGCGGCTACATATAGCAAGTGGGCGGTAGAAAAAGAGGTGCAAGCCGCTTGCCAAAAAAGAGGAATAGAGCCCGAGCGCTATTTTACAACGCCGGCCCCTTTTACTTCCTTTCTCTGGTACTGTGTGGTGGAGGCCGATCGTGGTTTTTATGTAGGATATCGATCGGCCTTTGATCGGTCGAACGACTTTTTGCTTTCGTACGTTGCCCGGCAAGATTCCTTGCTGGGTCCGATACATGACCGGGAGGATGTGCAACATTTGATCAGGTTCTCGAAAGGGTACTACACGGTTCGTTTTCTCAAGGACAGTTTGGTCTTTAGCGACATTCGTTTTGGGCAGCAGATGGGTTGGGTGCAGCCACAGGCTCCCTTTTCGTTTTATTATTTTTTGGAACATCCCGGGCAAAATAATTTCTTGATACAGCGGGGTCGAATAGCAGGGTGGAATCGTACTCATTTTACAGACTATTTATTTCGAGTGTTAGGACAACAGTGATGCAAGCCTATGAGGTTTCGTAGACAGTATATCTTTTTGGTCATTTTTCTGCAGGGGCTCCTACTTACTTGTATGAGCTATTCCTTGCAGGCGCAAGGCCTCCAACGACCTTTGACCGAAGAGGGCGAGGCTTCGTCTTCTTATTCGCCGCAACATCCATCATTATTTTATCCGACGCTCGCCACTGAGTTGGCAGCACACCCTTCGCTACCGCCCGTGTGGAAGGCCTCCACCGCCGAAGCCGTGGTGTTTCGGTCTTCAGTAGTTCGATCCATCGATAGTTTGTTCAACATTCAACTGATCGATCAGTCTTATCATGTTTCGACATTAACCACCTTGCTTCGAACAGTGCCAAATGAGCAGATAGTTCTTGAAAAAGATACAACGCAAGTGGCCATCCGGTATTTTATGGATGCCTTGCTAGCCACCGCCTTCGATCTATACAGGGGGCCTAAAGCGGTCTCAATAGTGGGTTACGACAAAGTCAGTGCAGCGTATAGACAGCGCGACGATAGCGTGATAAAAGCTGCTGTGCTGTCTGTTTCCACACAAGCGCAGTTGCATCGGTTACTTGCTTCGCTTGAACCCACGCAGCGCGAGTATGTGCATTTAAAGAAAGCATTTTATGATCGCCAACGAAAGTACCAGTATAGTGCTCGCACTTCGATGCAAGACACTTTGTTCAAGATTCGCCACGCTTTGCAACTATATCGTTGGCTGTTTCATTTTAAGTTAGATCGGTTCTTGCTGGTCAACATAGCTGCAGCCACTGCGCAGTACCGGGTACAAGACCGTGTTTTGGTCGCTATGCGCACCATTGTAGGAAAACCCTCTACGCCCACCCCCCGTTTTGCCAGCTATTGTAATCAGCTGATCTTATATCCCTACTGGTATGTGCCGTCGAGTATTGCCATTGGAGAATACTTGTCGAAGATCAAACGGAATCCTCATTGGCTCGATGATCGCAACATGCAGGTTATCGATGCAAAGGGTAGGGTAGTGGATCACCATCAATTACGGTGGAGCCAATTTAATGCAGCATATTTTCCTTATACGATCCGGCAGTCGACCGGTTGCGATAATGCACTGGGCGTTCTAAAATTCGATATTGAGACCCCTTATGGCGTTTACCTTCATGATACCAATCATAAGGCTGCTTTTTTACAGCCCTCTCGTTTTTTAAGTCATGGTTGTATCCGACTCGAAGAGCCGCTTTTATTGGGCAACCTGCTTTTGGGGGGAGGGCTAGATACCACCTACCTGCAATCTTGCTATGTCGATAAAAAACCTGTGGTCAGGGTTCTGCCCGAGCCGCTGGCGGTTTTCTGTCTTTACCTGCCGGCTGCCATTGATGAGCGGGGTCAGTTACAGCTCTACCGCGACGTATACAGGCGGTTTAAAAACTAACTAGGTTAGCCTCTGTTGAGCCTTTTGCCTTAAGAGTAGAAAAATATTCTAACTCCTTTTTGTGCTATTCTTATTTACTGTAATTTCAATGCTACAAAAATCCTGCCTTAATGAAATCTCTTTTCATTCGATTTACCGCCTTGTTCTCTCTGTTGCTGATCGGTTTATTCTCGGATGGTCAACAACCCCGTGACTATCAGGTGCAGCTACGCTCCGGAAACATAATGCCCGCCGCCAACACAGCTAAGATTCGTTTAGCGGACCCGGTATTTCGTACGACCCAGTTTGGTCCTTACTGGTATGCCGTAGTTCAATTCAACGATATTCCGACCGCTTCTGTTCG
>JBILFN010000120.1:0-5110 GCA_044351575.1 Chitinophagaceae bacterium | reverse complement strand
ATAGGGGTGCCACCCAGTCCATTTTCACGCATCGATTGATCGGTAATCCACTTCATTTGTGAGTATTGCGGCACCACCGGAACCAGTCGGTAAGCCAGACCTTCTTTGCGTAAGAAAGGTCCAAAGCCCAGTTCTCCAAATGGGGACGTAAAATAGATGGGGCGCTTCCATTTGTTGGCGGCGATGATGTTGAGGATGATCAGGTCGTTCTTGAGTAGCGCTCTCTTGGGTAATTCAAATGCAAAATCGGCAAGAATGCTGTCCGTTGCATTGGCGGTTCCGTTTTGCAGCACCGTGGTCCTGTCTACTGGTACTACTACGCGACTAACCGGTATCATATTGAGCGGTTCTCCGCGGGTGTTATCCATGCGAGAGGGGTCGTCGCTGCCCACATAGTTTTTCATAACATCGTAAAGATCATAGAACGCTTCTTGGTCTATGCCGGCCACCGGATTGTAGAGCACGTAGTTTCGGGTGTTGCCTTGCACTTTTGCGGCATCCCAGATCATGTCGATAGAATCGGCATCGTTTATCTTATAGCGAAGCTGATTGATGTACCAGTCTATGCCCAGCAAACTGTTGTTGACCACGCGGATGTCGGTGCGAATGCCTTCGACCTCTTGTGCATACCATAGCGGATATGTGTCGTTGTCTCCAAAAGAGAATAAGATCGCATTCGGAGCGCAACTCTCCAGATAGTTTCTGGCCAGATCGGGGGCTGTGGTCTTGTGACTGCGATCGTGATCGTCCCAGTTTTGATTGGCCATAAGCACTGGAACGGATAAGCAGCAAACAGTAGTAAGCGTTATAAGTAGTGGTTGTTGCTGCCCCTGACCCGATATCTTTCCGAGTAACCAGCTGAGTCCTGCTCCCAATAAAGCAGCAATGGCAGCGGCCGCCAGTGCATTGATCATGGCTCCCTGGCCATTGCCCGGAAAACAGCTCATAAAGGTGACCAGAAAGGCAAGCCCCGGCGTATAGAACAGAAAATCGCGATAGTGGGCCTGAGACAATTTTTTAGAGGCGATCTGTACAAATGCGATCAGTGCCAGACCTATCCAAAGGGCAAAGGCATAGAAAGAGCCTACGTATGCATAGTCTCGCTCTCGGGGCTGGTTACCCGGTTGATTCAGGTACAGTACCACGGCAATACCCGTAAAGAAAAAGAGTAAGAAGCTAACGATCCAGTCCTTTTTGTTTTGCAAGTACTGGTATACGCATCCGATAATACCGAGCAAAAAGGGGAGTAAGAAAAAATAGTTGGTGGCCCCGTTTTGACGAATGCTGTCGGGAAGTTTAGACTGATCGCCCAAACGAGCATTGTCGAGAAAACCGATACCCGTTACCCAGTTGCCGTCTCGTTTGTTTCCCAATCCCTGAATATCGTTTTGCTTTCCAGAGAAATTCCACATAAAATACCGCCAATACATCAAACTCATTTGGTAGCTAAAGAACCAGTTGATGTTATCTCCATAGGTGGGAGGCTCATAAGAGCCATTTTCACGGTCTTGTCCCAGTCCTAGCCACTCGGCATAGAACTGTGCGTGGTACTGGTCGTCGCTGGAATCCCATACGCGCGGAAAAAGTTGTTTGACCTCGCTGCTAAAATTATATTCCTTGCTTCTGCCAATGGGTATGTAGCGGTCGGCACCCTTTACATACTTCATTTCGCTTTCTATAAAAGGCTCTCCCGCCACCAGGTCTTTAGAGGGATCGGCGGCAAAGTGAGGGCCATACACCAGGGGAGCGCTTCCGTATTGTTCACGGCTTAGATAGTAGACCAGGTTAATGGGATTGTCCACGTTGTTCATGTCAATGCCAGGGTTGGCATTCGATCTGATCAGCGCAGTAAAATACATGCAATAACCCAGCATCATAAAGGCATAGCACCAAAGCGAAAGCTTGAGTATGCGCAGGGCCACAGGTTTTATAAAATAGCCCATGGCTCCGGCGGCGGCGGCCAGTACCAACAGTCCTGCGAACTTTACCCCTTCTCCGGGTACAATCACCAGTGGCGTCAATAGCAAGAACAAGAAAATTACCGACCAGGTTGTAAGAAGCGCGGGTTTAAGATTGCTCTCCTTAAAGCGAAGGGCTACTAAGACCACTGCGGTAAGAGCCAAAAAGTAAAAAGCAAAGCCCGAAAAGAAAGGAAGCCCCAATGTGTTGACAAAGAAAATATCGAATTGTCCGGCCGCTTTCATGGAGTATTGAATTACGCCAACCTGCACCAGTCCGGTAATGGCACAGCCGATCAGAAATGCATAGATAGCGCCTTTGGTGGTAGCTTGGTAGCGGCGATAGTAATAGATCATTACAATGGCCGGTATGGTCAATAGGTTTAGCAGGTGCACCCCAATGGAGAGTCCCATCATAAAGAACAAAAACACGATCCAGCGGTCGGCTTGTAATCGTAATACGGGATCGATGCCGGCACGTTCGTCGGCTTGCTCCCATTTGAGCATGGCCCAAAAGACCAGGGCTGTAAAGAATGACGAGAGCGCATACACTTCGCCCTCTACCGCACTAAACCAAAATGAATCGGAGAATGTGTAGGCCAACGCACCCAATGCACCGGCAGCAAGGGTGGTGATGGTTTGATACTGGGTCAATTCTTCGCCGGCACCGACAAATAGTTTTCTACCAAAATGCGTTATGCTCCAAAATAAAAACAAAATAGTAGCGGCACTAGCCAGCGCACTCATAAAGTTTACAGCGCTGCCCGCCGTAAGCGGATTATCGCCAAAGAGCACTATAAAAAATCTTCCCAGCAGTACGAACAAGGGTGCACCGGGCGGGTGAGGCAACTGCAGGCCTTTGGCGCTGGCAATGAACTCTCCGGTATCCCAGAGGCTTCCTCTGGCCTCGCGGGTCAGCACATAGGTGACCAGTGCGATCAAAAAAATAATCCAGCCACTAAGGTTGTTTGCTTTGCGAAATGTCATGTGTCGGGTGATTTTGCTACAGGCAAAAATAGGGGATAGGCGGGTAAGTTTTCGTTAATTCGGGGCAGTGGCTTTCAGCGAAAGATTACTGAAAGTAGACCCGCACCGTTTGGTAGGCCAGCTGGCTTTGGCGGCTTCTCTCAGAGAAGCCCTTTAGGCCGAATAAGCCGGCCGCATTTCCTTTGTTGATGGCGATCTCGAGGTATCCCGCACTGTTAAAAAAGGCCAGCTTTTCTCCCTCGGCCACGTCGGCATAGCTTTCACTGAGTTGATCGATGGTTTCGTCGCCTCGAAACACGATCTTGAATCCACGTCCCTTTCTGTTCTCTTCGAATTGATTTTTTGTAATGTTGACGATCACATTCTCGAATCCGTCAATAAAGATGATCTGCCCTTCGATGTATTGCTGCTCGATGGTGGGGCGCAGGTGTTTTTTTTCTGCAAAGCTAATGTCGGGTTTTCCTATGGTGAGAATGGGTTCTCCCTTGCTCAGTCGATTGACCACTTGTCCCATAATGGCGGTCACCTGCAAGGTGGTGCGGGGCGTGCCCTCGTCGAGGGGAATCCCCATGACTATCTCGGGTGTGTCTTCGAGGATCATGCTCAGCAATCCATTATCGGCGCAGATAAAATAGTGTTCTTGGTGAAAGGCCAGCAGTAATTGATTGGGTTTGGTGCCGAACAGATCGACCATAATCAGGTGAAAGGTATGTGGCGGAAAATGCCGAATGGCGCTTCTGCATACATAGGCGGCCTGCGTATAATTGAACGGGGGAATGTTATGCGAGATATCGATCAGCTGAAAGTCGTTGCTTAACTGTAGTAGCTGCGCTTTGATGGCGCCTACCAGGTAGTCTGGGCTTCCAATGTCCGATGTAAGGGTTAGTAAAGCCATACCTATTGGATCAACTTTCCTTTTTTAAAGAAAAAGCGGTGCACCAATTTGTCGGTGAGCGTCGGAAAGAGTTTATTCATCCACACGGTTCTGATGCCGGTAAACGTTAGCACCAGGGTTCGTTTGCGCAAGGCGATAGCCTTAAGTATGTGTGCGGCACAAACATCGGCCGACATCATCTTGCTTTCGTTCATCGATGTTTCTCCATGCGCTTCGGCCTTTTCGTTCAGGGCTGCTTGTCGAATGTTAGAGGTGGTAAATCCGGGGCAGACCCACATAACATGTACTCCCTGGTGCAGCATTTCGGTGCGAAGCGATTCGAGCCATCCCTGCAGGGCGAACTTGCTGGCAGAGTAGCCCGTTCGTCCGGGTAGTCCTCTGTAGCCTGCGATCGAGGAGACGCCTACGATAGTACCTTTTTGTTGAATAATGCCAGGCAGCGCATATTTGGTGCAATACAGCGCGCCATAAAAATTTACGTCCATCAGTTTTTTTATCACCTCAATTTCTGCGTCGGCGAACAGGGCGCGCATCGAGATACCAGCATTGTTGATAAGGATATCGATGGGTCCAAAGGTCTGTACGGTGCTTTCGATAAAATGACGACAGTCATTTTCGTGACTTACGTCGGCCACCACCGTATGCAGGGGAGCGCCCGCATTTTCGGTTTGCAGCTGGTAGAGCTTGTCTTGGTTGCGACCGCAGGTAGAGACCTTGGCCCCTTGCGCCAGCAAGGCTTGTACCAGCGCTTTGCCAATGCCGTCGGTGCCGCCCGTTACAGCAACCACTTTGTTGTTGAAGGTTTGCTCCATGGCCTCCGTTTTTACAAACCTACTTTAAAAAAGAAGAAAATCGGTTGATAAATCGATCTAAAAAGTTTTGGTATAAAGGGATATGGGGCTTATTTTTGCACTCCCAAAAACGAGGTTGATCTCGTAGCTCAGTTGGTAGAGCACAACACTTTTAATGTTGGGGCCCTGGGTTCGAGTCCCAGCGGGATCACCAAAAGGCCGTCTTTCGAGGCGGTCTTTTTATTTTGGGTCGTTCAGTAAGATCTAGGGTAGTGTAGTAAGGTCTTAGATCGGGCAGTAAGACCTAAGATTGTGCAGTAAGGGCAAGACTCATTTGTTGCATCACTTGCTTATTGGTCATGTCTTGCGCCAGGCAAAGCATATTTAAAAATGCTTTTTCTCCGGAGATGCCATGGCCTATAATCACGGGTTTGGAAACACCCAATACCGGGGTGCCACCGTAATTCTCGAAATTAAAA
>JBILFN010000119.1:0-5114 GCA_044351575.1 Chitinophagaceae bacterium | reverse complement strand
GGTGAGTTCGCAGACCGATATAGAGTCGGCCGATATTGAACGTGAAAAAATAGAATTAGAGGAAACCCCCGAAGAAGAAGAATTGATATTGGCGCAGATCTATGAAAAAAGAGGATTACAAAAAGAGACGGCAAAGCTGGTCGCCAGAGAATTAACCGCCAACGACGCATTGGGTGCGCACGTTCGAGATGAATTAGGTATCACCGAAATGAGTCAGGCCAATCCCATACAAGCGGCCCTCGCCTCGGGAGCGGCTTTTACGGCGGGAGGTTTTATTCCGTTGATGGTGTCTTTGCTCGCACCTGTAATCTACATGGAATATATATTATATGGCTGCACCGTGGTATCGCTGGCCATTCTGGGTACGGTATCGGCACGCGCGGGTGGCTCAAGTGTTCTCAAAGCTGTACTGCGCATTGTAGTGGGCGGCACCATCGCCATGGTCATCTCTGCCGTAGTAGGCTACCTCTTTGGAGTGAGGGTGTAAATGATCTCACCCCTTGTACAAACCGTACTTGACGGCGTATAAAACAATACCGGCCATGTTTTTGGAATTTGTTTTCTTTTGGATCACATCGCGATAGGTATCGACCGTACGCTGACTAAGGCCCAAAGCAGAGGCGATCTCCTTAGAGGTCAACTGTTCACAGATCAGTTTTATGATCTCGATCTCACGCTCCGTCAATACAGGGTCTTGCGCTTTCTTTAGCGAGCTAAGTGCATGGAGCTTTAAAAAGGACTGAATTCTCTCAGAGGCGTCATTACAAAAATAATGTCCGCCATTTAATACGATACGCGATGCTTTTATCAATTCTTCGTAACGCGTGTTTTTTAATACATAACCCGAAGCGCCAGCCTGAAGCATGTCAATGACATATACATCATCACTAAACATGGATAGGGCAATGACCCGCGTACCCATGGCCAGTGCTGCAATGTCGCGGGTAGCATCGATGCCATCCAATAGCGGCATCTTGATGTCCACAAAGGCCAAGTCGGGCTGCAAATTCTTTACCAACTCGACCAGCTCTCGCCCATTTTCGGCCTCACCAATCACTTCGAGGTCTTCATAATGGCTAATCATGGCCTTAAATCCTTGTCGGAATATCTCGTGATCGTCGGCCACCACGACAGAGATCTTTGTATGAGCACTCATATAGTAGGTATCGTAAAAGTAAGAATGGTTCCCTTACCGGGTTTACTGTCTAACGTAAATTGGCCTCCTAACATCATGGTACGATTTCTGAACCCTGCAATTCCTCGGCCTCGATGGGCCTCTGCCGGCACTTTATTTGAAATTCCGATACCATTATCCATAAGCTGTAAGGTAAGTATTCGACGATTTACCGTAAGCTTAATATAAAAACGGGTGGCAGCTGCATGCTGGATGCAGTTGGCTAAACCCTCTTGCACTAACCGGTACAATTGAATCTCGATCTCTTTACTAAGAGGGGTCGCCAGCTCGAATTCAAATTCTATTTTAAGGGGATGTAACTGCTTTGTACTAACGACCAAATCCTGGATGGCTTCGACCACCCCCCTTCGCTCTAACGTGGCCGGAAGCAAGTTGTGTGTTACCTGCCTTAGACGAACGACGGCCTCATCCAAGTGTCCTGAACAAAGATCGAGCTCTTTTTGATCTCGCTCGGTGTCGGTCGCCACTACTCCCATCCGATACTTGATGGCCGCCAGTAAAGGACCGATATCATCGTGAAGATCACCAGCAATTCGAGCACGCTCCTTTTCGAGCGTGGCCATTTCAATCTTAATTACCTGGCGCTGCAAGCGTAAAAATTGCTGCTGCTTTTGTACAATGCGCACAACAAAATACAAAAGAATCGCTACAACGAACAGCGACGCTAGCGTGGTAGCCAGGAGTAACGAGTAGTGACGGGAATCCATAACATAGCAAGAGCATACATTAAATTAGCAAGAAAATTTATACAACCATATAAGAAATAGACATTGATCATAAAGTCATCCCCCAATTGAACACCATATTGCCAGAAAAACTCTGTGATTATCTTAACGGTAAATAAAATAACATAAGTGCACAAGATTAGCCGTATGGAGCTTTTCCAAAAAGACTCCACAACCATTGTTAGTTCACTGCTTAATAACCGAATTGATAAGACAACGATCACCATCGAGATAATGATCCGTGCGATAGGATTAAATTTCATAAGACTCCCCCACATAAAGTTTTCGATGGCCCAGACAGCGATTAATGCTGCCACCAGCGCATAAAACAACGATGTTCTACCACCGAAGAGCCCCCAATTTTTGAACTGCCATACGATCAGCAGACAAAAAACAATAAAATATACATTGGAAGTGACTGCATTATTTCTCCATCCCAGTTCTGCTATCAAAGAGGCGATACAGCCCAACAGATTAAACCATACAGATAAAACAAACGGATAATAGCGAGCCGAGATCCGCTTGAGCTTAAAGCAAGAGATGATCACACTTATAATAATAGAAAAAGAAAGAACAACACTTACCCAATAATTCATAATAGCCGTTATGCGTTAAGTGGACTTGCAGGCGGACAATGAGGAGGGCATCTGTGAGCCTCTTCCAATATTTCCTCGTGTTGCGAATTGGATGCTGCCGGAAAAGACGTGATGAGATCCACATTTGCCCCATCTACCGCAACCAGCAGCGCATGCACAGCAAGATCCGGGTCCATTCCATAATAGATACGCAATTGCTGACATTCGGGCTTTGCCAGCAGCTTTTCAACTTGGGCCCTGGAAAACACTTCGCTGCGAACCAAGATATTCTTATTCTTAAACTGATCGGCAAGGATGACCTCCCTCTGTTGACGGTAGAGCGTTGTCATTTCTATGTCCTTTTCTAAAGGGATAAAATTGCTCATCTCTAGTTGAGTGGATTTAACCCCTAAAAGATAAGAAAAACAGATGTGAAAACTAATAAAATACCTACCCCCCGCTGCATAAAACACGTAGACGCCACATTCGCACAATCAGGACCTTGCAAACAGAGCATTCACCTATTGAAACTAATTCCAATAGTATGGCTACCGTTCAAAACTACAATGGTTTACCCCTAAGTCCCTACCCCTGCGAAAATTGGATGGAATACTGGCATACGCATTCCGATCAATGGGTCATCTGGTGTGCAGAGGTTCATTGCAAACGGGTGGCCTTAATAGCAAGTCTGGTTAAAATTCTTGACAAGGATGGCGACCATGTGTATGTGGTACCACTTTGCAAAGGTCATGCGGTCTCTACCAATGCTATCTCGATTGGAGGGGTAAAGCCTGTGAAAGTAACCTAACACACAAAGGGGATTGTCCTCGCTGCGCTCGCACTCCCCCATACAAATGGGATTGTCCTCGCTGCGCTCGGACAACGCTGGGGGGCTCCGCCAGTGAGAATCGATGCAGGGCTACGCCCTTATTCATTTTTCATTACGCTCGCTTTGGAATGCAAGCATTCCCCGCTCACATAATGAAAAATGCCCCCAAGGGGGGGCATCGATTCTCACTGGCGGAGAGGGAGGGATTCGAACCCTCGGTACAGATTTAAGTCCGTACAACGGTTTAGCAAACCGGCCCTTTCGGCCACTCAGGCACCTCTCCGTTACTGCCGGCACGTTACCGGCGGGTTGCAAAAATAAACAGAATTTACATGGCTGCCAACTGCACTTTCTGCTGCAGTTCCAACACATTCTCACGAAAGATACCGTCGGTATCCATCAGGTCCTTGACGGTTTGGCATGAGTGGATCACCGTGGTGTGATCGCGGCCGCCGAAATGATCGCCAATGGTCTTCAGCGAATTTTTGGTGAAGGCCTTGGCCAGGTACATGGTGATCTGACGAGCCTGTACGATCTCCCGCTTGCGGGTCTTTTGCAATAACTTGTCGTACGGCACATCGAAATATTCGCAAACCATCTTTTGGATTGTATCGATAGTGATCTCCTTACTAGAAGACTTGACAAAATTGCGAAGTACTTTCTTGGCCAGGTCCAGATCGATCTCCTTACGGTTGAGCGAAGACTGCGCCAATAGCGAGATCAACGCCCCTTCGAGTTCCCGAACATTGTTATTGATGTTGTAAGCGATATACTTGACCACCTCTTTCGGCATCTCAAGCCCATCGTTCTTCATCTTCTTCTCTAAGATCTCGATACGGGTCTCATAGTCGGGTACTTGCAGGTCGGCGCTGAGCCCCCAGCGGAACCGAGAGAGTAAGCGCTCTTGCACTCCCTCGAGGTCTTTGGGAGATTTATCGGAGGTAAGCACCAATTGCTTTTGCGATTGATGCAAGTGATTGAAGATGGCAAAGAACGCATCTTGCGATTTTTCGGCCTTTGCGAAAAATTGCACATCGTCGAGTATCAACACATCGATGAGCTGATAAAAATGAATGAAGTCGTTAATTGCATTGTTGCGGCTATGATCCATAAACTGGTTGATGAACTTCTCGGAGCTCACGTACAAAACCACTTTATTGGGATGAACACGCTTGACCTCATTGCCAATGGCCTGCGCCAAATGGGTCTTGCCTAAGCCGGTACCACCGTAGATGACCAACGGATTAAAGGAATTGGCGCCGGGCTTTTCGGCCACGGTCTTACCCGCACGACGGGCCACGCGGTTGCAATCTCCTTCTATGAAGGAATCGAATGTGTAAATGGGATTGAGCTGCGGGTCTATCTGCATCTTCTTGAGACCCGGAATTACGAATGGGTTCTTTACCGGATTATTGATGACCAGCGGAAAATCCATTTCGTTGTTCGAAAATGATTTGTACCCCTGCCCACTCACATCCATGGTAACCGGCTTACTGCGGCTGTTACCACTGTCGACCATAATACGGTACTCGAGACGGGCTTCTTTGCCCAACTCTCTCTTCAGTGTCTTAGCCAGCAGGTTTACATAGTGCTCCTCAAGATATTCGAAGAAGAACTGACTGGGAACCTGTATCACCAACACATTCGCTTTGAGTGAAACGGGAGTGATGGGTTCGAACCAGGTTTTATAATGTTGCCATTCTACTATATCCTTGATGATCTTTAAACAATTGCTCCAGACTTTTTCCGCGTTCTTGTCCATCGCTTGCAATACAGTTTATCGTGTTTTA
>JBILFN010000038.1:0-14404 GCA_044351575.1 Chitinophagaceae bacterium | reverse complement strand
TGCCGCTACGCTGCTGCACATTTCTTTTCCAGCCACTCAAATAGATCACCATGGCCAGGCCGATCAGTATCCACAACGCAAAGAAGACCTCTCGTTTTAACAAGCCCCACTGCTCAACCAGATCGGCATTCGACAAGAACTTGATGGCAAGTGCCAACTCTATGCATCCCAATATTACCTTGAACTCGGTCATCCATCCACCACTGCGTGGCAATGACTGCAACCAATGTGGAAACATGGCAAACAAGGCAAATGGCAATCCCAGCGCCAGCCCAAAGCCGGCTGCTCCTGCGGTAAGGGGCCAGGCTCCTTGCTCTACCACACCTACCAGTAAAGTACCGAGTATGGGTCCCGTGCAAGAAAAAGAAACAATGGCCAGTGTAGAAGCCATAAAGAAAAGTCCTGCCAGATTACCCAACCCCGAACGAGCATCGGTACGATTGGCCAACGAGGCAGGCAATCCGATCTCGTAGAGCCCGAAAAAAGAGAGCGCAAATGCCACGAATACAAAGAAGAAAAGCAGATTCAGCCAAACGTTGGTCGAAATATTATTGAAGATCTCCGGACTAATGGCACTTCCCGCCACATGAAAAGGTACGGTGATCAACACATAGATCAGAAAAATAAAAAATCCGTAGAGGATCGCTTGCATAATACCGGCTTGTCTATTCACCGACCGCTTGGTAAAGTAGGTGACCGTTACCGGTACCATCGGAAAGACACAAGGGGTAAGCAACGCGATCAATCCACCCAATACGCCCAGCAAAAAGATCTGCAATAAACTTTTATTATCAGGCGATTCATCGCCGCAGGCAGCCAGTGGCGAGGCACGTAAAAGATTTTCTTTTTCGGTAGCCACGACCGATCGCCCTCCTTGCAAGGGAGCCTGAAACGAAAAGACGCTAGACGGATAAAAGATATCGTCTTTGCCATAGGTATAAAAAAGTTGTCCGGCTATCGACGAAGGAACGGGCCCGTTAATACGAATGGAAAATTCCCATTGCACCTGTCCTTGTTGCACAGAGACAGGCTGGCCGAACAATTGGCTGGAGAGAGTGGTAGCAGCGGGACGAAAGGCTATCTTGGGATCTACGCTGATACTACTGTCGGCAAACTGCAGCAGGGCCACGGGAACATCAAGCAATACCTGGTCGGGTGCATAGAGCTGCCAGCCGCCAGAGATCTGCGAAGAGAAACGTAAGGTATACTGCCCCTCCTCTTGGAGCTGTGCCGCCACGTTCCATTCGGGCACGAACGTCGCAGGCTGTGCCCGACCCACGATGGGCAGCACTAAAAAAATGAAAGAGGCCAGCAGACGATACAGATTAACCATACCCTATTGAAGGGGGATTGAAAAGTTTACTTTCTGAGGAGGCAGACATTTCTCGTCATCACAGGTTTGAAACTCCACCGTTCCGGCAAATACGGTCTTGGCTTTGACCTTGAGCATGACGGTTTGCACAAAACGAACCTGACCGGAATACTGGTAGGCCGTAACACCCAAGGTCTTGTCTTTGTATTTTTCGAGTTTCCCAACTTCGCGAAGTGTTCCTTTGCGGATGAGCAAAGGGTTGGGATTAATGGTAAAGGCCGTTGGAATAGCAATGGCATCGGCTGGTTGCGTTTGCGAAAACAGATGCCAACCTTCTTTTATAGTGGCCTTTATCTCTACTTCGTAGGTGCGTTCGGCAGTTTTTTTAGCACCATAGCTCCACACCACAGGCTGCAATTGTGCTTGTATCGCCGAGAAAGCCAACAGCAGAAAAAAAGAAAGTACTGACTTTTTCATATAAAAATTTGAGCGCTTAGGCTGGTTGCAAGACCGTGTTGATCAGGAGATCGGTAAGGATGGCTCTTCCATCGGTATTGCCGAGTGTGATCGAACAAGCACGCTCCGGGTGAGGCATCATGCCAAATACAGTACGCGTAGCGTTGCAGATGCCGGCAATATTGCGGCTAGATCCGTTGGGGCAAGCGCTCTCGGTAATGCGACCATCGGACTCACAATAGCGAAATAAGATCTGGTGGTTAGCCTCTAAACTATCGAGTAAGGCCTCTGACCCGTGATAGCGGCCTTCTCCATGCGCAACAGGAATTTTATAAACATGGCCAGCTTGGTCGCGAATAAAGGTATTGCTACACACGAACTGTTGTTGTGCATTACGCAGCAGCGCACCCGGCAACAACTGCGATTCACACAAGATCTGAAAACCGTTACAAACACCGAATACCTTTCCGCCTCGTCCCGCAAACTCGATCACCGATTGCATCATGGGGCTAAACCGGGCAATGGCGCCACAACGCAGGTAATCGCCATACGAGAAGCCTCCCGGCAAAACAATACAATCCTGTGCATCAAAGTGGGTCAGGTCACGGTCTTTATGCCACAGCATGTGCACGTCTTGACCAAGATCGTAACGCAGGGCGTCATGCATGTCTTGGTCACAGTTGGAGCCCGGAAAAACGACAATACCAAACTTCATGGTAGCAGTAATTAGAGAGACAAAGATAGCTAATGTCGGGGAGCAGGTAGCTTAGATTTTCCAGCCGGAACCCGAAAACTGACCCGCCAGCACATAAAAGAAAGTTAGCCAAAAGACCAGCAGAGGAACCACTCGAAAGGTAGCCAACGAATAGAAACAAGCATGATAAAAGACCAGCGGGACCAAAAATAGCAACCATCCGGTGGTCGTATCCCTCAAAAAAAAGGCTACAAAGGCCGTCAACAAGAGCAGTAGAAAGAAGACAGACCATCCTCTTCTGACCTGGATGAGCATTTTTCGAGTATTATCTTGCACATAATAGAGACCGGCCAACAAGGGCAAGAGCAATAAAAGCAATGCCCCTGCCTTCCAGAAAGCGATCTTAGTGAGGGCCGGTAGTTCCCAGTCGGCCAAGATCGAGAAAGGCTGCAGCGGCCAACGATCGTTCAAAAAAAGCCAGAGCCCGTAAAAATAAAAAGGGGTAACGAGTCCCAACAAGGTCAGCATCCATTCCTGTATGCTAAAAGCACGCATAATGGCAATGGCCGGCAACACCCAGAGGACCAGCAAAAAAGAGGGCGTAAACAAAAAATAAGAGGCCCCGATCAAGAAACCCATATTAAAGAGTGCCGCCCGTACTTCGCCATAATTATACAATCTGAACAATAAGAATAACAGGCCCAGCACCACACCATTCATCAACAAAGGGGCACTCCAGTAACTCCACTGCGGAAACAAAGACGTAAGTAGCAGATAGGTCATACCAGGCAAATCGGTGCCCTGGTTAAGCATCTTTTGCTGACTAAAGAAAATATTCAGCAACACGGCCTGGGCAAATAACACCAAAAAAGAAAGAGCTGAGAAAAACAAGGGAGTCGCTACACCGACCTGTTGCAACCAAGCCATCAATAACCGATACAACTCTCCGTCCATAGGACTGTTCTCGGGTAATTGCGGTTCCGTTAACAAGGGGATCTTGACCACGAACGCAAAAAGCAATAAGAGCAAAAAATTGAGTGGGCTTCTCTTTAAAAAAACGGCGATCAAAGCAAACAGATGGTTTAGTTATACTCCAGCTTGGCAAAGCAAATAAAACTACGATAAACGGTTGGGATAATCAGTTGGCGGGCACTGACTTGTTTTCCCCGCATGGGCATAAACTGATGTCCCTTTTCGAGATTCTTAAGGTCGGTATTGCGGGTCATCTCGCCGGCAGGCTGCAAGGTAAAATCGTTGAGCAACTTATCGCGGCGGTCTTGCTGGTTGTAGAGCAGATGCAATTCGCCTCCCAATACCATCATGTTAAAGGAGAGCAGGTCATCGACCTCATCGTCGAACTGGGTCTTGACGACTACCCTGCTCCACTGCAACTGACCTTCGGGATCGTACGACTGCACCATAATGTTATCGGCATGATAGCGCACGGCCGTATTGGCACGACCACCGGGCGTACCCCACCAATACCGATTGAAGTAAGGAGAGCTATAATAGAAATTATTGAACCCCATAAAGGGAGAACCATAGATATAGTCGTATCGATTCCAGTTATTGGCCCGGGAGGTGGTATAATAAGCCTCACTGCCGATAATAAATCCGCCATCCCTTTTTACGATGACCTGTCGAATAAAAAAATCATTGAAGGCCGTGCGGGTGCTTGCGTTTCCTTTGGCTTCTTGGCGAAGTTCATCCGAAAATTCATGCAAGAGGTTCACCACGGGCTGACGGGCCTTCTTATCCCACACATAAAAAAAATAGCCGTCGATGCCCGACCTTCTTTCGTTACTGTAGAGCGAGGTTAGAATATAGCGTTGATTGACGTTATCGACCTTGATCTTGATCTCGTCGAGAAAGGGGCCGTTCTCCCCTACCGGTAATGGCGATTCCAGTAAAAGGGACTGCGTAGCAGGCAGCACCAGCATGGATGCTTTTGTGATATTATCGTTGTTGCCTCTTAAAAAACGACTGAATAACAGATCGCCTTGGTTATCGAGGGCAAAATCGCCTAACTGATCGCCGCGGTCCGACATCGGAATCAGCACCTCTGCGCGGCCCATCGGTACCAGCTTCTCATTAAAGAGCAATTTGGTCATACGGTACTCGTCGCGATCGCTGCTATTGATCTTGAACAAAGCGATCCGCTTTCTGTCTTCGCTACTGACCACCGCGTAAAGTTTATTATCGGAGGCAAAATTGAGATGGGTCGTGTCGAGCTCGATCAGCTCGCCCATCCGCTTGCCGTTGCCGTCTAACTGGGCGGCCATACAATAAATCACATTACGACGCTGGTATTGGTAGATCATCCAGGCGTATTCGGTATAAGGAAAAAAATCGACGTTCAGGGTCTTTTCATTAGACGGCATATAGCCGATCTCTTCGCGACCCAGTGGTTGCATCTCGTCGTCGAGTACCGAGATCCAGCTACGCATTCGGTTATTCTTAAAAATTAAAAACTTACCCCCCACCTTTCCGATAATCTCATAATTGAGGCGACGGGTATCGGCCGTCTCGGGATCGGAGTAGACAATACGCTGGGCGTACAGCCCGGTGGAGGCCATCAAAAGCAATAGAACAGATAAAAAGGACAGGAGTCGACGCATTATGGTTGTAAAGGTATCCAATAAACGTAAAAACGGTTGTTCGGGTCAGTCGGTTCGCACATCGAAAGAAAATTTAACATTTTGCCTATACCTTTGTTCCGTGAAATCTTCGACCACCAAGGTTACGAGTGCCGGACTATTGATCGCCCTC
Source organism: Chitinophagaceae bacterium (assembly GCA_044351575.1). Classification (GTDB taxonomy): domain Bacteria; phylum Bacteroidota; class Bacteroidia; order Chitinophagales; family Chitinophagaceae; genus JJ008. The sequence goes on along the minus strand of JBILFN010000038.1, from coordinate 9,173 downwards.
GGTATTATTTACGGCGATATCGGCACTTCTCCACTCTACGTTTACAATGCCATCATCGACAATCGGATCATCACCGAAGATCTGATCTTGGGAACACTATCGTGCATCATCTGGACCCTTACGCTGCAGACCACCTTAAAATATGTGTTGATGGTACTCAGGGCCGACAACCGGGGAGAGGGTGGAACCTTCGCATTGTATGCGCTGGTCAGACGAAGAAGAAAATGGCTGGTGCTACCGGCCATGGTAGGAGGAGCTTCGCTATTGGCCGACGGCATCATTACTCCACCGATCTCCATTACCTCTGCCATCGAAGGACTCAAGGAGTTGCCTTCCCTAGGCATCAAAGAAGGCAGCAACACGGTCGTGATCATCGTGCTTTCCATTTTGGCCCTGTTCTTTTTTTTACAACAATTTGGTACTGCCTCGATCGGCCAGTTCTTTGGACCGGTGATGTTCATATGGTTCAGCATGCTGCTGATCTTGGGTGGCATTCACGTTTTTGACGACCTCTCCATTTTCAGGGCCATCAGCCCCCATTACGCGATTGAATTCTTACGAAACTACCCGGGCGGATTCTGGCTACTGGGCGCGGTGTTCTTGTGCACCACCGGAGCGGAAGCGCTCTACAGCGATCTGGGTCACTGCGGAAGAAAAAATATCCGACTTACCTGGACCTACGTAAAATTATGCTTGCTAATCCATTACTTCGGACAAGGTGCCTCGCTACTGGCCCAACCTTACTTGGTCGATGGGCAGTGGATGACCTTGCCTGAAATGCAGCAACCCATTACCGCTACGCTAAGAAGTCAACTTCGCATCAACGCTTTCTATGACCTGATGCCGCAGTGGTTCATTATACCCGGCGTGGTCATAGCAACCTCGGCTGCCATCATTGCCAGCCAGGCCATGGTATCGGGCGCCTTTACGCTGGTGAGCGAGGCCATGCGACTCAACCTCTGGCCCAAATTGCGCATCCGTTACCCCTCAGAAGAGAAAGGGCAATTATTCGTGCCTGCCATCAATCTGCTGATGTTTCTGGGTTGCGCCGGCGTGGTATTATACTTTAGAAAATCCGCCAACATGGAGGCGGCCTACGGATTGGCCATTATCGTAACGATGCTGGCCACCACTATTTTGTTTGCCAACTATCTTGTCTTGCACCGGATCAAATCGTTCTGGATCTACCTATTTCTGGCCGGTTATCTGCTCGTAGAGGTCAGTTACCTGGTTGCTTTGATGGTCAAGTTTACACATGGTGGTTACATAACGCTCATCATCGGAGCAGTGGTCTTTACCGTCATGTATGTATGGTACCGCGCCCGCAAGATCAAAAACCGATATGTGGAGTTCGTAAGACTAGACCATTATATTCCCAAAATTCAAGAGTTGAGCAGCGATCGCTCGGTTCCCAAATATGCGACACACCTGGTATATCTGACCAGCGCTAACAACCCGCGCGAGATCGAACATAAGATCGTCTACTCCATTTTGAACAAAAAACCCAAGCGGGCCGATATTTACTGGTTCGTTCACATCGACACGGTCGATAATCCCTATACCTGCGAATACAAGGTAGATCACATTATTCCCAACGATATCATCCGCATTGATTTTCGGTTAGGGTTTCGGGTAGAACCCCGGGTTAACCTCATGTTCAGAAAAGTGGTAGAGGAACTGGTAGCGAACAAAGAGGTCAACATCTTTAGTCGCTACGAAAGTCTGTCGAACGCTCACACGGTCGGTGATTTTCAGTTTATGGTGATGGAGAAATACCTGAGCCAAGACAATGAATTGCCTTTTCTCGAGCGGGTGATCATGAAGTTCTACTTCTGGATCAAAGACCATAGTCTTTCCGAAGAAAAAGGCTTTGGCCTCGATCTCTCGAATGTTACGGTAGAGAAATTTCCGCTCATTGTGGCGCCCGTGACCAACCTTTCGTTGCGTCGGATCGAAAACTAATGGTCGTGCCCGCCCTACTCTGGTACATACTTGGCTCCGTGATCGGCTTGTCGGTGCTGGCCTATTTGCTGCAGGAGCGATTTATCTTTCGGCCCGAAAAACTTTCGGCCGATTTTCAATTTCAGTACGATGTCCCTTTCAAAGAATATTTTTTTGAGGTAGGGCCCGGAGTGCGCATAAACGGATTACACTTTTTCAGAGAAAATCCAAAGGGCCTCATCTTGTACTTTCATGGCAACTCAAGAAGCATCAAAGGATGGGCTCGTTACGCGAAAGATTTTTACCGTTACGACTACGACGTGGTGCTGGTCGATTATCGCGGGTTCGGTAAAAGTACCGGCAAGCGCAGCGAAAAAGAGATGCTGGGCGATATGCAATTCGTTTACGACCGGTTGCTCGAGACGTATAGCGAAGACCATTTGATAATCTATGGCAGAAGTTTGGGCAGCGGCTTTGCCACCAAACTGGCCTCCGATAACCATCCTCGCTACCTGATACTCGATGCTCCCTACTTTAGCTTCAGAAAAGTAATCGAGCGCTTCTTACCGATCTTACCGGTGCGGCTGGTGCTTCGTTATCACCTGCGCTCCGATCAGTGGCTACCGTTGGTCAAATGTCACACGTATATCATACATGGTACGCACGATCGGCTGATCCCCATCAAACACAGCGAAAATCTGCAAAAGATCAACCCCCGCAAATGCACGTTGATCCGTATAGAAGGTGGCGGACACAACAACCTCCCCTCCTTTGACGAGTATCACAATTTTATCCGCGATATCTTAAAATACTAATGGCTTCCCTATTGTCAAAACTCCGTAGCCCGCGCTATAAAACGATCATCAGCATCTTGCTGTTGCTGTATGTAGTGGGCGCGCTTCTCATTTATTTTTTTCAGGAGGCAATTATCTTTCGCTCTCGTGCACTGCCGGCCTCCCACCGGTTTGCTTCCGATCTGCCGCACCGCGAGATCACGATACCCGTCAATAAAAAAGACACCTTGCATGCCGTCTTGTACCGACCCGATAGCGGTGCAGCCCGTGGGCTGGTACTCTATTTTCATGGCAATCGTCAAAACATTGGCTGGTACGAAAAATTCGTGCCTTACTTTACAAAATGCGGCTACGAAGTGTTAATGCCCGACTACCCGGGGTATGGCAAAAGCAAAGGCTCGCTCTCGGAACAAAAGCTCTATGAATGGGCTGCCTTTACCTACCAGATAGCCCGTAAACGGTTTTCGTCCGATAGCCTTATTATTTACGGGAAAAGCCTGGGCAGCGGAATCGCTGCTCAACTGGCTTCGCGACGCGATTGCAAACAGGTAATTCTAGAGACCCCCTACTATCGCTTTGCGGATGTATTACAACGTTTCTTGCCTCTGTACCCGATGTCGATGCTGTTGCACTACGAATTACCCACCTATCAATATCTGCCCCTGGTGGCGGCTCCGGTCACCTTGTTGCACGGCACACAAGATGGCGTCGTTTCGTTTGCACAATCTAAAAAATTAGCGACGCTGTTCAAGCCACAAGATCGATTGGTGGTCATTGAAGGAGGGTCCCATAACGACTTATATAGCTTTTCGAAGACGACCGATTGGCTGACACAAACACTTCGACAGTAACTGCAATTCGTTGTTTACCACTCGGCCAATAACGAACCGGTAGCATCGATCTTGATCTCATAGACGGCACCGTGCTTAAGCGTATTGTTGCGCTCGGTGTGGCTGACCGGAAAATCAAAACAAACCGGATACGAGTACCCGCTAACCCACGAATGTATTATCTCGTAAGCCGTCTTGCCAAAGGGCCGGTCGGTGTCCTTGCAATCGCTAAATCCGCCGACCACCAGCGCCGCCAACCGATCGAGCTTTCCGCTTCGCTGCAGCTGACACATCATGCGGTCTATGTTGTAGAGTTGCTCCCCAACATCTTCGATGAATAAGATTTTATCGGCGGTATCTACCTCCGAAGATGTACCGACCAAATGAGCCAGTAAAGCTAAATTGCCCCCGACCAAGACACCCTTAGCATTGCCTAATCGGTTAAAGGGATGTTCAGGACCGCTGCACGCCAAGCTAAAACCCTGCAAGGCTTCTCGAAGTGATTGCACAGCGTCGAGTTGCCATCCACCGTCATTAAAGGCGGCCGCCATGGGAGCATGCAGGGTGCAAATATCGAAGTGTCGAAAAATATGCGCATGCAAAATGGTAATGTCAGAAAACCCGATGATCCACTTAGGTTGATCGGCAAAAACAGAAAAGTCGAGCAGTTCGATCAAACGGCCCGTACCATACCCTCCGCGTGCACAAAGGATGGCGCGAATCGATCGATCGTCGAGCATACGCTGCAGATCGGCAAGCCGCTCCTGGTCAGAGCCGGAAAAATAGGTAGAGGAGTTGCCTCCCACGGTAGATCCGATCACCACCCTATAACCCCACTCGCCTAACACCTTTACACAGGTCTGTATCTTATCGGCAGACATAAAGCCGGCCGGACAAACAAGGGCAATGGTATCTCCCGGTTGCAGAAAAGGAGGTTGGCGCATATGGTGATGATAATATGGAATAAAGGTAATGCGCGCATCGCATTTTGGGACAAGGTTCGTTTACGGTATTTTTGCACCCTGCATGAGCTCACCCAAACGATACCTGATCACCTCGGCCTTACCCTATGCCAATGGACTTAAACACGTTGGGCATCTGGCCGGCGCTTACATTCCGGCCGATATCTACGTTCGATACCTGCGGGCACAGCAACGAGACGTGGTCTTTGTATGTGGCAGTGATGAACATGGAACCGCCATTCCCATTCAGGCCAAAAAAGAAGGCACTACGCCCCAGGCCATCATCGATAAGTATCACCAGGCACTGAAAGAAGATTTTGAGAAACTTTCCATCAGCTTCGACATCTATCACCGCACCAGCGCTGAACTACATCATCAAACGGCATCCGCGTTTTTTGATACACTCGAAAAAAAAGGGGCGTTGCAGACCAAAGAGTCCGAACAGTTTTTCGATGAGGCTGCCCAAAGCTTTTTGGCCGACCGCTATATAAAAGGCACCTGCCCCGCGTGCGGTAGTGACCGCGCCTTTGGCGATCAATGCGAAACCTGCGGCCGCTCGCTGAGCCCCGAAGAATTACTGAACCCCGTAAGCACCCTCAGTGGCCAACCGCCCGTAAAGAAAAAGACCACACACTGGTATTTGCCGCTGGACCAGCACGAAGCGTTTTTGCAAGACTGGATATTGACGCAACACCAAAAAGATTGGCGCCCCACCGTGGTTGGACAATGCAAAGGATGGATCGAAGGCGGATTGCAGCCAAGGGCCGTTACGCGCGATCTGGATTGGGGAGTATCGTTACCCCCCCGAATCAAAGGAGCCGATGGCAAAGTGCTTTACGTTTGGTTCGATGCCCCCATCGGATACATTAGCGCTACCAAACAATGGGCACTCGACCATGGAAAGGACTGGACCCCTTATTGGCAAGACAAGGATACGAAACTGGTTCACTTTATCGGTAAGGACAATATTGTATTTCACTGCATTATTTTTCCGGTGATGTTGAAATTGCATGGCTACATTCTACCCGACAATGTGCCTGCCAATGAATTTCTGAATCTGGAGGGCGATAAGATGAGTACCAGCCGCAACTGGAAACTCGATATGCGCGACTACATTCAAGATTTTGTGGAAGCCCCCAACGGAGGACCGCAGTGTGTGGACATGCTGCGATACTACCTGACGCTAATTGCCCCGGAGACCAAGGACAGCGAGTTTACCTGGAAAGGATTTCAAGAAGCGGTGAACAGCGAACTCGTGGCCATTTTTGGAAACTTCGTAAACCGGACCTGGGTACTGATGCATAAACTCTGCAATGGAAAAGTACCTCCGTTCAGTACCGCTCATCAAGATGCCATTGACCAAGAACTGATAGCCGCGCTTAAAGCAGCCCCTCGAAAGATTGAGGACTGCCTGGAGCAATACAAATTCAGAGAAGCTCTATTTGAGATCATAGATCTGGCTCGCAAGGGAAATCAATACATGCAAAAGAAAGAGCCCTGGATCGTTGCCAAACAATTGGAACAAGACCCCGGTGCACAGGCTCGTATCGATAACTGTCTGCATTTATGCTTACAGCTCACGGCAAATTTGTCGATACTCATCAATCCCTTTATGCCCAACACGGCGCGCACACTGCTGCACCAGATGAAAGTGGTCGACAAAATGTTACAATGGGAACATGCCGGCAAGATCGATCTCTTAAAAACGGGCTATTCGTTACGCGCTCCGCAATTGTTATTTAGAAAGATTGAGGATAGTGAGATCGTTCATCAAATCGAAAAACTAAAGAGAACCACCATGTCAACCCCAGATGCCACCCCAACGCCGCAAGAACAAAAGCCGGTGGTTCCATCGAAAGCGACCATACAATACGATGACTTTGCCAAACTGGAGCTCAAGACCGGTATTATTCGTGCCGCTCAAAAAGTAGAGAAGGCCGATAAACTACTTTGCCTGCAAGTAGACCTGGGCAGTGAGACCCGTACCATTGTCAGTGGTATTGCCCTGCATTATGCTCCCGAGTCACTGATCGGCCAATCCGTTACCGTGGTCACCAACCTGGCTCCCCGAAAAATGAAAGGCATCGAAAGCAATGGCATGATTCTGATGGCCGAAGATGCCAATGGGAAACTGGTCTTTATTCAACCCGCACATCCCATAGATCCGGGCGCCATTGTAAGCTGAGTTTTTTCTTTCCGAAAGGTAAACCCCGTAATTTAGTAGAGGCAAATTAGTTGCATAACTAACTATTTTCTATGAATCGAATTATTCGCAAGGTGGCCGTGCTGGGCAGTGGCGTGATGGGTTCTCGTATCGCTTGTCATTTTGCAGGCGTGGGGCTCGATGTATTATTGCTAGACATTGTTCCCTCCCAAGCTATTGCCACCGATGATGCCACAGCACGCAACCAGATCGTCAATGAGGCACTGCAGGCCGCAATAAAAAGTAACCCCTCTCCCCTTTACGAAAAAGAAGTTGTCAAACGGATCCGCACGGGCAATTTCGAAGATAATCTTGCAGAGATCGGTTCTTGCGACTGGATCATAGAAGTAGTGGTAGAGAGACTCGACATCAAACAACAATTATTCGAAAAAGTAGAGCGGCACAGAAAGCCCGGCACCATCATCAGCTCCAACACCTCGGGCATTCCCATCTCGATGATGGCCGCTGGCAGAAGCGATGATTTTCGCCGTCATTTTTGTGGCACCCATTTCTTTAATCCACCCCGCTACTTAAAACTGCTGGAGATTATCCCAACTGCAGAGACCGATCCCGAACTGGTAGAATTCTTGATGCAATACGGCGATCTGCACTTAGGAAAAACCACGGTAAAATGCAAGGACACCCCGGCTTTTATTGCGAACCGTATTGGTGTGTTCGGCATTATGGCCATCATGCATTTGAAACAACAGTTGCAGCTTAGCGTCGATGAGATCGACGCACTCACCGGACCCATTATCGGAAGACCCAAGTCCGCTACTTTTCGCACGGCAGATGTAGTGGGCATCGATACCATGGTCAAGGTAGCCGGGGGCGTAGCCGCCAATTGTCCAAACGATGAGGCACATGCTCTCTTTGCCATTCCCGAATGGCTACAAAAAATGGTCGACAATAATTGGTTGGGCGATAAGAGCGGACAAGGATTTTTTAAAAAAATAAAAAATGAGAGTGGTAAAAAAGAGATCCTGACCCTCGATCTAGAAACACTCACCTATCAACCGCGTAAGAAAGCCTCTTTTGCCACCCTCGAGGCGGCAAAACCCATTGAAGACCTATCGACCCGCCTGGTTAGTTTGATGAAGGGGAAAGACAAGGCCGGAGAGTTCTATCGTTTGCTGCATTACCGCATCTTCTCTTACATCTCGCATCGAATTCCCGAGATCAGCGATGAACTCTACCGCGTAGATGATGCCATGATGGCCGGCTTTGGCTGGGAGATGGGCGCCTTTGAAGCCTGGGATGTGTTGGGCGTTAGCGCAATGACCCACGAGATGGAGAAAGCGGGGATGCCGGCCGCTGCCTGGGTAAAGGAGATGATCGCAAAAGGGCATACGCAATTTTACAAGAACGAAAAAGGAATTCGTTATTGCTACGAACCCTCTTCTGCCACCTATAAACCACTGCCGGGCGGTGCCGACTTTTTGGTCATGAGCCACCAAAAAGAAAAACTGGTCTGGAAAAATAGCTCCTGTAAGTTGTACGATCTGGGAGATGAGGTCTTAGGGCTGCAATGGCAAACAAAAATGGGAAGTATCGGCGGTGATGTGCTCAGTGGACTACAAACGGCCATTGAAAAAGCAGAGCAATCTTATCGGGGGCTGGTGATCGCTAACGAAGGCACCAACTTTTCGGCCGGAGCCAATGTGGGAATGATCTTTATGATGGCCATTGAGCAAGAATATGATGAACTCGATCTGGCCATCCGGATGTTTCAACAAACGACCATGCGTACGCGCTATTCCTCTATACCTGTAGTCGTAGCTCCTCACGGATTGACCTTGGGAGGAGGCTGCGAGCTCACCTTGCATGCAGACAAATGCTGCGCAGCGGCTGAGACCTATACAGGATTGGTTGAATTAGGAGTAGGGCTTATTCCCGGTGGCGGTGGCACCAAGGAATTCGCCCTGCGGGCATCCGACGAGATGCACATCGACGAACCGGATACCAATACGCTCAAACATCGTTTCATGTCCATCGCCACCGCCAAGGTTGCGACCTCGGCAGCCGAAGCCTTTAGCATGGGCATCTATCGCAAGGGAACCGACGAGATCATCTATAACAGCCATCGTCGAATAGCAGCCGCTAAACGATCGGTACTGGCCATGCAACAGGCCGGGTATAACCGACCCGTTGAAAGAAAAGATATTAATGTGTTGGGAAGAGCCGGACTGGGCGTGCTGTATGCCGGTATCCATGCCATGCAAACAGCAGGCTACGCTTCGCAACACGATGCCCTGATCGCCAAAAAACTGGCCTATGTGATGTGCGGTGGTGATCTCAGCGAAAGAACATCCGTTTCGGAGCAATATTTGCTCGATCTCGAACGAGAGGCGTTCTTGTCGCTATGCGGAGAAAAAAAATCGCTCGAGAGAATTCAAAGTGTACTTACCACGGGCAAACCCATTCGAAACTAACAAACGGAAAG
>JBILFN010000118.1:0-5190 GCA_044351575.1 Chitinophagaceae bacterium | reverse complement strand
AGTGACCAGTGGGGAAATATGACCACCGGCACCGAACTAATCAGAAGAAAATGTGGCGGTGAGGCCTTTGTGTTTACCAATCCGCTTATCACCAAAGCCGATGGCGGTAAATTTGGTAAGACAGAGGCCGGAAATATCTGGCTCGACCCTGCCAAGACAACGCCCTATCAATTTTATCAATTCTGGCTCAATGCCAGTGACGAGGATGCAAAAAAATGGATCAGCATCTTTACCTTCTTGCCCAAAAACGAGATCGACGATCTATTGCAGCGCCATCAACAAGATGCGGCCGCCCGGTTACTGCAGAAACGATTGGCAGAAGAAGTAACTCGTTTTATCCATGGGCAAGAGGAATTGGAAAAAGCCATTGCCACCACCGAAAAACTTTTTTCGAACCAGCAAGCTCCCATTGAGTCGCTGAGCGAACAAGATTTGGCCTCGATGGAAGGTGTGGTACATATTAGCTTTACCCGGGCCGATCTGCAACAAGGCATCGACGTGGTGAGCTTTCTGGCCCAGTCGGGCATCTTGCCCAGTAAAGGGGAAGCCCGCAAACTGATACAGGGCGGTGGCATTAGCATCAACCGAAAAAAAGTGGACAGTCCCGATCTTACCATCGACCCCACGCTCCTGCTGCACAACAAGTACCTGCTGGTGCAAAAAGGCAAAAAAAATTACTACCTGGCCGAAGTTCGCTGAGCTCTAAATACTTTTAAAACCATTTGGGTAAAAACGGGGATAGCCTTATTTTTGCACTCCGCTTTAAAAAGCGGCCGGATTGACCCATGGTGTAACGGTAGCACTACAGATTTTGGTTCTGTCTGTTAAGGTTCGAATCCTTATGGGTCAACAAAAAACCCGACACGTTGTGTCGGGTTTTTTCTTTGAGAAGCGCGCAAAGCTCGCTTTGCAAAGCTTCGAAAAGAAAAAACCAAAGCCCGCGAAAGCGGGCAGGGTTTTTTGTTGACCTCCCCCCCGGCATCACTGAGCCCCAAAGGGGCGAAGTAATCCTGGCCCGCAACAGCGGGCAGGGTTTTTTGTTGACCTCCCCCCGGCATCACTGAGCCCCAAATGGTCTTAGTAATACTTGACCGCGAAAGCGGGCAGGGTTTTTTGTTGACCGGTTAAGATTGTTTCGTAAAGGCCGTTACTCCTGCAATAAACTGATCGAGCTGGCGGGTGGTCGTATAGACATTGGGCGTTACCCTGATACCATTGATATTCTCCCATTGAATGGCCACGGTATGCACCTTGTATTTTTCGAGCAAGAACCGGTCCAGCTCACCAGGCGTTTTTCCGGTAACCGACATATTGCCAATAGCACAACCCCATTGTCTATCCATTGAGGTATGTAACCGAACACCGGGGAGTGCACTAACGCGCTCCATCCAATAATTCTTTAGATAGTGCAATCTTTTTTGTTTGCGATCGATCCCCAGCATCTCATTGAACTCAATGGCCTTGCCGATCGCTTGCTCAATAAAGAAAGGGCGAGTGCCAAGGGCTTCGAACTTTCGAATATCATCACTCTTGGGAGCATCGTTGGCAAACAACGGATAGATGCCGGCGATCTTTTCTTTGCGCACATACAGCATGCCGCTACCAATGGGAGCATATAGCCATTTGTGCAAACTAGTGGCAAAATAATCGGCATCTAGATCGGGAATCTTAAAATCGAGATGCGCAAAACTATGGGCACCGTCAACGATCACCTCAATACCACGGCGATGAGCCTCGCGAGCGATCTTTTGTACAGGTAAGACCTGCCCGTTCCAATTGATAATGTGCGTGAGGTGTACCACTTTTGTCTTGGCGGTAAACGCGCTTACATACTGGTTGACTAGATAGTCCTCGTCTTCGGAGGGTAGTTCCAAATTGACCCACACCATCTTGATACCATTTCGGATAACCCGCTGGTTCCAGGCGTTGATCATATTGGGATAATCTTGTCGGGATGCCACCACTTCATCGCCGGCAGCAAGGGTCATACCGAAGATGACAGTCTCGAGCCCTTCTGATGAGTTACGGTTGATGGCAACTTCGTCGGCCTGGCAACCGGCCAACCGGGCCAACTGCTGGCGCAAAGGCTCTCGCCCCTGATCAAGGATGCGCCACATGTAGTAACTAGGAGTCTCGTTACTGTAATCATAGTAGCGCTTCATGGCATCTTGTACCGTGCGGGGCGCAGGAGAGACCCCTCCATTGTTAAGATTGATGAGCCCGGGAGAGACCGTAAAGGACTGCTGTATCTGGTACCAAAAATCTTCGTCGGCCACCAGCTGTTCCGCAGAGAGCCCCTGAGATCTTTTAAATAAAGTATCGAGCGCAGCGGAAGGTTGAACTCCTGCTAAAAGACCTGCAGCAGACAAAAGGCCGGTCTTTTTAAAGAAGTCCCTTCGGGTATTAGCAGACATAGTCGAGATTTAGTCACTGAATGTACAAAAAGACAGACAACGCGCTAAACTCTCTTTCCAATCCTTCAGGGGCACCCCGTAAGTCTCTGCGATCTTGCTATTATCCAAAACGGAGTAAGCCGGGCGTCGGGCGGGCGTGGGATACTGATCGGTACTGATACCTTGTATGGGAACGGTCGATTTCTGTAGTTCGGCGATGGCAAGAGCAAAGGTGTGCCAGGTGATATTTCCGGTATTACTATAATTATATATTCCTGGAATCCATTTAGTTGCAGATATTATTAAAAGTATCGCTTCAGCAAGATCCGCCGCATAGGTAGGTGCACCCCACTGGTCGTTGACCACCGACAAGGCGGGCTTTTCTTTGAGCAACCGAGAAATGGTTTTTACGAAATTCTTTCCGAACGAGGAGTAGACCCAAGAGGTGCGGATAATCACACAATCGGGGTCGTACGTTGAGGCCAACTGCTCCCCCTGGTACTTTGAGGCGCCATACACAGACTGTGGAGAACAGGGATCCTCCTCTTTATAAGGACGATGGCCCATGCCATCAAAAACATAATCGGTAGAAATATGAATAAACCGACAATGCTGCTGGCGGCAAACCGCAGCGAGCACACCCACAGCCTCTGCATTGATCTGAAAGGCCAGCTCCTTTTCCGATTCGGCCTTATCAACGGCCGTGTATGCGGCGCAGTTGATAAGAAAGTCGGGGTGCTCGGCCGCAAAGAACTGACGCACCAACTCGAAATGATGGATGGGCAGGTCTTCTCTGGACAAAAACAAAAAATCGAACTGCGGCCAAGACTTCTCTAACCGACGGAGCTCTTTTCCGAGCTGCCCGTTGGCGCCCGTTACAAGCACCTTCGGTTTTTTATTTGCCAGTGGAGTTGTACCCATACGACCGACTTTATTGAGCTACGAAATCAAAAGGAGAATTCAATTCTTTCAGGCGGGGCAGCACTTTGTCTTTATCAGAGATAAGGGCTCGATCGGCAGGAATGGTCCAATCGATGGCCAAGTCTGGATCGGCATATAAAATACCTTGCTCGCTGGGCTTGTGGTATAGTGAGTCGCACTTATACAATACCTCGGCCTGCTCGCTGATCACGGCAAAACCATGGGCAAATCCCTTGGGTACCAGCAATTGTTTTTTGTTATCCGCAGACAGCTCTATGCTAAAGGAGCGCCCAAAAGCGGGAGATCCCTTTCTGATATCGATGACCACATCAAGAATGCGACCAGCCAACACGCGAATCAGTTTGGTCTGCGCATGGGGCGGCGCCTGAAAATGCAATCCCCGAATGACACCATACTGAGATGAGGATTGATTGTCTTGCACCCAACGAATATCAATACCGGATTCACGAAAGAGCGATTCGTTGTACGATTCAAAGAAATAGCCTCTTGCATCACTGTGTACCTGCGGCTCAAAAACAAGAAGTCCGGGAAGTGAGGTCGTTGTAAATGGCATATTAAAGCGTCCAGTAGTTTCGTTGCGAAATACGGTTTCGATAGATTCCGGCCAGATCGACAATGAGAGCCCCCTGGCGGGTTCGCTCGCAAAAATAGTTCTCTTGCAGGAGATAATAGTCGGCATGATCGGCCGCAACTACAATAACATCATACCCACTACCCTCTTTCGAAACCAAAGAAAGTCCATACTCGTGCTGCAACGCGATCGCGTCCGCTAGCGGGTCGCTCAACTCTACTTTGCAACCCAACGCCATCAACTCCAAAGCGACCGCTACGATCTTGGAATTTCGCACGTCAGCGACATTGGCCTTGAACGTTACCCCCTTGATTAGTAGGCGTGCCCTTGGGTACTCAATGGCGTTATATTGAAGATGGGCCAGTATCCGTTTGATGATCCGCGACTTGACCAGTTCGTTAACTCTGCGCGCCTCGGCCACCAGCGTTGGAGCAAAAGGTACAAGGCTGGAACGATGCAACAGGTAATAAGGATCTACACTGATGCAATGCCCACCAGCCAGGCCGGGACGAAAGGGCAAAAAATTCCATTTGGTAGCAGCAGCCTGCCACACCTCACCCGCATCGATAGAGAGCTGTTCGTATAGCTCAGCTAACTGATTTACCAGCGCAATGTTAACATCTCGCTGAATATTCTCTGTCATCTTTGCCGCTTCGGCCACCTTTACGGTAGAACATACATACACCCCGGCGGTAACGATGGTCTCATAGATAAATTTTACAGGCTCGAGCCAGGGTGTATGCAAGGCCGATACCAGTTTGGTAACGGTCGCAAGCGTATGAACCTGATCGCCCGGATTGATCCGCTCGGGCGAATATCCCAACCCAAAGTCCATACCGGCCTTTAATCCGCTGTGCTCCTCGAGTATGGGCTTGCAAAACTCCTCGGTGCAACCCGGATAAACAGTGCTTTCGAGTATGACCAGACCGCCGGACTTCAACACGGCGGATACCGTCAATAGCGCAGCCTCTAACGAACGAAGATCCGGCTCGTTATTTTGAGTTACAGGTGTTGGTACGGCAATTATGTGGCAATCACAACCAGAAAGGATCGCAGGATCAGAGGAAAGCAGCATGCTAGGAGAAGAAGAAGCAGAAGAAGGTGGGCCATCATTTGCCCCAATAGCTGTGTTACTACTACGCTGCTGCAATTGTGCTATGCGCTTTGCATCGGTATCAAAGCCACGCACCTCAAAATGCTCGCTGAGCGCAAGGGCCAGGGGCCAGCCTGTATAACCCAGCCCCAACACCGCGATCGAAGAACGACGATTCTTTAATGCATCGA
>JBILFN010000117.1:0-5218 GCA_044351575.1 Chitinophagaceae bacterium | reverse complement strand
GTCTGTAAATTCTGAAAACCGGTAACGTAATCAAGCGCATATTTACCGCTCTTTTTTACATCGAAAGAGATCAACACGCGGTATCGCGTGTTTGGCTGTAAATTATCGATCTCAATTCGATAAGGGACCGAATTGCCCTCTGCAAAATGAGACTTGGAAGAATTGCTGTTACCCCGTGCAAAATCGATAGGACTTTTTCTCGGGAGCCCTACTCCGCCGTTTTGACCTTGCTCAAAATCGCAAGTCTGCGAAAAAGAAACAGAACTAAAAAAAGAGGCGGCCACCCAAAAAAAGACCTTTAAATAGCCGTACTGCTGAAGTAACATTTTTTTCATAAAAAAAGATTTTTAGTGAACCATGAAAGTAAACCGGTGGCATGGGTGAGACTAAGAAGGCCGGACAACGATTTCGTAATGCTGCTTAGGCCAACATTGACGATAAACAATCCCATCATGACGGTTATTCGATAGGCCTTTACGATCAAGCATAGAAAGGCAACTCCCCGATCGCCAATAACTCAGCGGGCAGTAGTCGCAGCGCTGCGTAGCGAGAGGCTCCCTTGGGGAGATGTAAAGAGCGTCGAAGGGCAAAAACAACAAAGCAAAAAGAACCATGCAGCGGCAAGCAAAGCGGTCCCGTGTATCCATTGATCAAAAAATCATTTCGTCCGTGAATGCCACGTTGCTCATTAGTCTCGATTTCCAAAATGGGTGGAAGGTCCCAGCAGATCCAATGGGTTCTGGCAGCAAGGGGTGCATCTCGATGTTCCAGTAAAACCAATAAGGATCGAGCCTGGTGCGGCAGTCCCTTTATTCTCAAAGGCGGATTGGTATTAGATGCGTTGTATCTGTAATGATAGGGTAATAAACCTCCCGCAGGGAAAAGAGAACAGCTAACAGAAAGAGGCAACGTTTTACTCGGATCGTGAAGGCTCGCGGAAAGATGCTGCGATGAGAAAACAGATAACGACGTCGATCGCATCGGCGCTTTTAAAAAAAGTCCATTCAATATCATTCTGAAAATGTAACAGCCCCCGAGTGCCGGCACAATGATCGCAATCGGGAGATCAGTGACCATTATCAATGGAAGCCGCTAACGCGAGGAGTATCATTGTAAAAGAAAAACAAAGAAGATGAAAAAAAATAATCAAGGCTGGGAGCAGCTACTGTTTTATGATATCAGAAGACTCGAAGCCGCCGAAGAGGAAATGAAAAGCATTTTGCCAGGCTTATTGAGCAAGACGCGTACACTACGATTGATGACTATCATACAGAAGTATATCATCTTTACTGAAGATAGCATTAGCAAACTCAATGCGCTCATCAAAGAAGGGGGAATAGGCGTATTGCTACAAGCCAATAGTACGGTAACCATAATCTGGCGAGATACAAAAGAAAAATTACACTATTGCAATACGGAGTCAGAAACGGATCACTGCATTGTAACTTCGCTGCTGCAGATGACCGCAATAAAAATATACCAGTGTCAGCAAGCCGCATTGCTGAGCGAGAAACTAGGGCATCCTGCCATCAAAAACCTGCTTCAAAATATGGTTGACAATGAGCAGCGAATTCTAAAATGGCTTACCGAGCTACAAGAAAAAGAAAAGATCGAACAAGAAGATGCTCATCAGGGTCAGTCTCTACTTCGCCAGGCCTATTGGATCTTATGAGCAAGTGAAAAGACGATACCAAGCTCCCCGAATGCATGTGGAGCGGCCTGCTCAAACTCGCGCTCGAACAGGTATTGGGTAAAATGAATTGTCGTTCTCTTAAGCCGTAGCTGGAGTCCAAACTCAAGCCCTGCCAATTGCTGGTTTAAGGTACGAGAGTGGTCAGAACCCATTTGCAGCGAACCTTGCAATAGTTGGTTTTTAAAAACTCGGGTGATCGTTGGTGTTATAAAGATACCCGTAGTGACCTTTTTTACGGAATGTCGTTGCTTAGTAAAAAGCGCAAAGGATCCCAATGGCATTGCAGCTGCACCCGCCATAATTGAAAGCCCCCAGCGAACACGCTGAAATAGCGATCCGACCTCAATGGACTGACACAGCATTGCCGTTGCCACGGACATTGATAAAAGTGGCTGGCCCAGCAAGAGTTCGAACTGCACAAAAGGACCATTCTCCACAATATGTTCCCACCCCAGTGGTATTTCATCGCCGATGGCCCGATGTAAGAATTGCTGGGTTTGCCTTGCACCGGAACGCCTTCCAGAATACCCACAAGAAGAAGAAATTGAGAAAAGAGTCTTAGAGGTAAACGCACGATGTTGAATCCGATAGGTGGCAAATAAAAGACCCGCATAAGGATAGTCATAATTCCGAAGTGCGGTATCTTGTAAGTTATCGGGCGTAAAGAGTTGCTGGGTAACAGCAACCTGGTGATGCGAAAAAACCCGGTGACTCTTGCAAAAGAGTAACGATACTTGGTGACCGCCGGTGTAGTAGCGATCGGTACCATGACCTCGGTAGTTCAAGAAATCGTTTTGGACCGTTACACCCATAAAAGCACCGACCTGCGCCCATACTGACAAAACGCTATAAAGTAGAAATATAAAAAGCACGTAGCGCATAGTCGGCCCTTATTTTGTACTCGGTGCGTTATTAGGCTGGGCGGCGAGCGCAGGCTGCCGGACCAACTCCCGGATAGCATGCGGTAACAACTCAAGAATATCTCGCATTTCTCCCGGCGAGACATATTCATACAACGCCGAGAAAACAGCCTGAACGGCCCGCAATGCCCTCGCATTGTTACCAAAATCGTATCCGGATAGTTTGCCATCCGCTTCGCGAATCGATTCAATAAACTCATCGAGATGTCTGACCCGTAACAAGGGTATGCGGTATTTCCACCCATCCACATAAATACCCTTGATAGCCATGGGCAACTGCGCCATTAACTGAAAGGACTCCTCATAGGTCAAACGATCACGAAGTGCATGAAGCACGGCCCGCACGATGCGCCCGGCCTTATCGCGTGGCACTTCTAATTCGAGGGCTACAAAACGAATGAACTCATTTCCCTTGAGCGCATATTTTTCAAAATCAATGACCATAATTGAATAGATGTTGTACGAATGAAGTTGATGAAAATACAATGTGCTTTCAATGATAAGTATCAGTAATTTCTTGAGTGCCATCATTTAAATAATAACATTTGGCGTAGTTCTTTGTGGATGTAAAAAATTAACTGATGACACCGAAAAAAAAGATTATGAAAAAATTTGTACTTGCCCTTCTACCCTTCTTCGTTTTGGCTCAAACTCAAGCACAGGACCTTGAAGAGAAAACGAATGTGGCCACCAAAAACTACTTATCGCTACAACTGGGGCCTTCCTTGCCTACCGGGGACTTTGCCAGAAAAGACATCAATAGCGACCAAGCCGGATTTGCCAAAACAGGGTTGACAGTCGACCTGAACTACTTGTATGAGTTTAACGAAAATATCGGGCTCACGGCCAGTGCTTTCTTTAACATCAATAGCCTGGCTATTAAAAAGATCAGAGAGCTCACGGGCGTAAGTACGCTCAAAACTGACCACTGGCAGTCCATTGGGCTGGTCGTTGGCCCGGCATTTTCGTACCCTTTTAGCGACAAGGTCAGTGGCGACCTTAAGATAATGGGAGGTATAACCTCGGCCAACTCCCCGGACATCAGAACCAATGGATTTCTATTGGCAGATGAGGACTGGGTAACAGCCGCAATGTTTCAGACCGGCGCAGGCATTCGGGTAGATCTGGGCAAACAGGCTTTCTTTGCCAGCAATCTAGACTTTAGATATATCAATCCCCGCTTCGAGATAACCCTTGCCAGCGGAGGCCAGGAGACCAGAAGACAGCAAATGTCTACACTGAACCTAACTTGCGGGGTAGGCGTACGATTCTGATACGAGGATGCGATTGCCATTGCTGTTTGGCGCACAGGCAAAATAAAAGCTGGTGATTACTATTCAAGACGTTGAAAGAGGAGTCCCTTGCATTCATAAAATTGAGCGTATTTTTGCCGAAATAATTTTCGGCTATGATCGACGCATTGGTCCCGCTTCTATCGCTGATCGCCCTCGAGGTCATCTTAGGTATAGATAATATTATATTCATCTCTATACTGGCCGACAAGCTCCCGGAAGCCCAACGTAACAAGTTGCGCTACTGGGGGCTTTCACTGGCCATGATCATGCGGCTGGTGTTATTGGCCTTTATTGCCTGGATCTTGAAGCTCGATAAGGAGCTCTTTAGGTTTCAGGACATTTCCTTTAGCGGGAAAGGGATCATTCTAATTGTGGGAGGATTGTTTCTTATTTACAAGAGCACCAGAGAGATCTACCACAAAACAGAGCTGGTCAACGATCCGCGTCAACCGCAAAAAGCAGCGGGCGGGTTCTCTCGTCTGCTGGGAGAGGTGATCTTGCTAGATTTGGTCTTCTCTATTGATTCCATTATAACAGCGGTGGGGATGGTACAAGAACTATGGGTCATGTATACCGCCGTGATCGTTACGGTACTCATTATGCTGATCGCCTCGGGCCCTATCAGTGCTTTTATTCAAAAGCACCCGTCTTTTAAGATTTTGGCCCTTTGCTTTCTACTGATGATTGGCGTAGCATTATTCGCGGAGGGAATGGGCTTTTACATTCCAAAAGGATACATTTACTTCTCGATGGGCTTTGCTTTCTTGGTCGACATCATACAAATGAAGACCATTAAGCCGGTCGCAAAATAATAGCAGGCCTGTTTCGCTGATCAGCTACCTCGCGCGATGGCTTGTCTACTTTTTTCTAAAGTAAATACGAATGGGAACGCCCGTAAAGTCGAACTGCTCGCGCAACTGATTCTCCAAATAGTTACGATAGGGGGTCTTGATATCCTCCGGAAAGTTACAGAAGAACGCAAACGAGGGTGTAGCCGTTGGTAGCTGTGTAATAAATTTTATCTTGATGGGATGTCCACGCACCACGGGGGGATGGTAAGCCTCTATGGCTTTGCCGATCACCTCATTGAGCTTAGAAGTGCTCACTTTTCGTTTTCTATTCTCCACTACCTGCAGAGCGGTCTCGATTGCCTTGAAAATTCTTGTTTTCTCTAACGCGGAGATAAATAAGATCGGCACATCGCTAAAGGGAGCCAGTCGCTTTTTCAATTCCTTCTCGTAGGTAATAGCGGTATTGGTCTGCTTAGCGACCAGATCCCACTTATTGACCAATACCACGATCCCTTTTCC
>JBILFN010000002.1:0-45410 GCA_044351575.1 Chitinophagaceae bacterium | reverse complement strand
CCACGGTCTATCAATGCCCCATATTGGTCAAGAGTGCCCCTGTTACCGAAGACGATCTGTCGTTGTTGCAATTCAATCAGCTGATTATCTCTCCCATTCACTTGTCGGTGATGAAATCATCCATTTTAGCCAAGATGATGGAAAAGAAGATAACGGCAATTTCGTTCGAAAATTTAAAAGACGATAGTGGCTCTTATCCTATTGTTCGCAGTATGAGCGAGATCGCGGGTAGTGCCGTGATGCTGATCGCGGGGCAATACCTTAGTTCTGCCAATCATGGCAAGGGTGTTCTATTGGGCGGTATCTCCGGTATTGCACCTACCAAAGTGATTATTCTGGGAGCGGGTATCGTTGGAGAGTATGCCACCCGTGCCGCACTGGCCATGGGGGCGTCGGTCAAGATCTTCGATAATAATATCTACCGGCTTAAGCGCATGCAAAATAACATCGGTCAACGGTTGTGGACCTCGGTGATGGAGCCGCGCTTACTCGCCAAGCAATTAAAGACCTGCGAAGTGGCCGTGGGCGCACTTTCTTCGGCTTCCGGAAGAACCCCCATGGTGGTGAGCGACGAAATGGTCAGCAATATGCGACCCGGTGCTGTCATTATCGATGTGAGTGTAGACCGCGGTGGTTGTTTTGAAACTTCGGAGATCACGTCGCACGAAAAACCGGTCTTTACCAAATACGGCGTTATTCACTACTGCGTTCCCAATATTCCCTCGGGCTTTGCCCGTACGGCTTCGCAGGCCATTAGCAATGTACTGATGCCCCTATTGCTACAAGCGGGCGAGGAGGGAGGATTCGAAAAACTAGTGTGGCGCCGTTCCCACCTTCGAAACGGACTCTATCTGTTCAATGGCGCCCTTACCAATTATCACCTGAGCCAGCGCTTTCAGCTTAAGTACACCGACCTTAATTTGCTGATGACGAGTAGCCGCTAACGGGCGTCTCTTACCGGTGTTTAAAGTCGTCGATAGCGATCAAGGCTTTACAATGCGCATATTCTATCGGGTCGTTGCTACTGATTATAACGATACGGTCATTGGTGTAGCGATCGAGTAACGATTGATAAAGTACGACACCTTCTTTGTCGAGGTTCGTACAGGGTTCATCGAGCAGCAGCACGGGCGTATTGGAAAAAAAGGCCTGCGCCAGTTTTAACCGTTGCTTCATGCCCGAAGAAAAATAACGGATCTGTTTATGTCCGGCGGTGGCAAGACCCACCATAGCTAAGGCAGCGTTGGTGTCGATACCGGGCACCAGTGGTTTAAATTCTTGATGAAACTCGAGCAGTTCGGCAGCGGTCATTTCTTCGATCAGCTCCAGGTAGGGGGCGCAGTAAGAGAGCGAGCGATGTACGTGCTCATCGGCTATGGCCGTTTCGTTCTCGAAATATCGAATGCTGCCCTCGTTGATCAATAATGCGCCACTGATGGACTGTAGTAAGGTGCTTTTTCCAGAACCATTGGGTCCTATTATGGCATAGGCAGATCCCGACAAAAACTGATAGGTAAAATGACGAAAGATCCAGTCTCGGTTAAATCGTTTACCGGTATCAGACAGCGATATCGTCATCGATGGCTCCTTTAGTAAAGCGTTTGATAATGCCGCGCGTGCTTTCTCGAATAAAGGTGACGATCTCGTCGCGTTCGTCGGTGGCAGGCATCTCTTCTTCTATAAATTCTATGGCCTGCGAGGTATTCATCCCCTTATTGTATACAATGCGGTACAAGTCTAATATATGGTTGATACGTTCAATGCTAAATCCTCTTCTTTTGAGCCCCACACTGTTTACGCCTGCATAGCTAAGTGGATTACGACCGGCTTTGATGTAGGGCGGAATATCCTTACTGACCAGTGACCCGCCACTTACGAACGACTGCCCGCCGATCTTTACGAACTGGTGTACGGCACACATGCCTCCCAGTATGCACCAATCGCCAATGGTCACATGTCCGGCCACCTGCGTGTTGTTGCTGGTAATAACATGGTCTCCTACCAAACAATCGTGCGCAAAATGACAATAGGCCATTATCAGGCAGTTCTTGCCGATCACGGTCTTCTCGCGATCGCGAGTACCTCTGTTGATGGTCACAAATTCGCGAATGGTGGTTCCATCACCGATGTGAACGGTCGAGTACTCGCCGTCGAATTTGAGGTCTTGGGGTACGGCCGAAATAACAGCCCCCGGAAATATGCGACAGTTCTTGCCGATTCGGGCTCCCTCCATAATGGTTACGTTCGACCCGATCCAGGTGCCTTCGCCGATCTCTACGTCTTGGTGAATGACCGAGAAGGGGTCGACCTTTACATTGGGAGCCAGCTTGGCATTGGGATGTATGTACGCGTGCGGGTGGATCATGAGCAATAAAGGTACAATTAATTGATAATTTTACTGTATTGAGCAATTTTGCTACTATTGTTTCGTTATCCGATCGATCTTGTTTGGTATTGACCGCATATACAACTACCTGAGTATGTTAAACCGAAACTTTTTCCTCGTAGCCTTGGCTATCACTGCCATTTTATACGCTTGTACGCATGAGGCCACGGCTCCCAACACGGTCAACGATCCTCCCACTGCTTCTACGATCTGCAGCTCCGATTCGGTCTATTTTGTCAATGAAGTGTTGCCTATCATTACCTCTAATTGCTCCATGAGCGGCTGTCACGATGCCGCTACCCGTGCCGATGGAGTGCAGCTGACCAGTTATGCGACGATCCTGAGATATGTACGGGCAGGCAACGCTGCTCGCAGCGAACTCTACGAGGTTATTATTGAAACGGACCCAGGCGATCGTATGCCACCACCCCCGCGCTCTCCGTTGACCACTGCCCAGATCGCCAAGATCCAAAAATGGATCAACCAGGGCGCTAAGAATAATTCTTGTGCCAGCGCTTGCGATGCCAATGTATTTACTTTTAGCGCTTCCGTAAAACCGATGCTAGACACCAAGTGCGTGGGATGTCATAGTGCGACCAGCCCAGGAGGGAACATCAATTTATCGACGTATGCATCGGTTCGCACCGTGGCACTCAATGGAAAACTCTATGGCTCCATTGCCCACCAGCCTGGATTTTCGGCAATGCCCAAGAACAGCCCCAAATTGACCGATTGTGAAATCACCCAGGTACAGCGCTGGATAGCGGCCGGAGCGCTCAACAACTAATTTGTGCTATGAAAAAAAGAGCTTTTATTTTGCTTTGCCTGCCGGTGCTCCTCGGTGTTTCGGCCTGTTACTACGATCATGAAGAAACACTGTATGGAGCCTCTTCGAACCAGCCTTGCACCGACACTGTGGGCACTGTCTCTTATGCGCAAAAAGTAGTACCTATCTTACAAAGCAGTTGTTATGGCTGCCATGCGGGCACATCTCCCTCGGGGAATCAGTTGATGGGTAGCTATGCGGCCGATAAGGCCATGGCACAAAGTGGCAAGCTGATGGGCACCATCAATCACGCTGCCGGATTTTCTCCGATGCCCAAGAGTGCGGCCAAATTGAGTAACTGCAAGATCGCCACGATCAAAAAATGGGTCGATGCAGGAATGCCCAATAACTAACCAATGCTATGAAAAACAAAAAGCTTCTCTTACTTATAGTGGTGGTCGTTGCTCTGCTGGGCGCATTTTATGCGTACCGCGAGTATAATCGTGCTCCGGTCAATACGGCCGATGCTACACCCGATGCGGCGCTAACAGGCGCAGCGCTTATTGCCGCTTTTGAGCAAGACGAAGCAGGTGCTACAAGCCGTTATGTCAATAAATTGATCAGGGTCACGGCTGTCTTGCTCGATGTTTCGACCACCGAGGCCATAACGCCCGAAGAAAAAGAATCGCATACGCTGATACTTGGTTCAGCTGAGGGAGGCACCACCATACGTTGCAGTATGGATAGTACTTTCTCGTTGCCACAAACCACGCTTGCCAAGGGCGAAACCGTAGCGATACAGGGCATTTGCAGCGGCTATAACAAAGACGAACTGCTGGGTTCCGACATTGTGCTGGTGCGCTGTGCGTTGATAGAAAATTAAATTTTATGATAAAGAACATCTTTTTACTCTGTACCATTACGCTGGCGCTAAGCTCTGCCGTTGATGCACAAAAGTTTTTTACCAAAACAGGGCGCATTGATTTTAATGCAACGGCCCCTTCTTCGCCCGAGAAGATCGAAGCGGTGAACAAAACAGTTACCTGTGTACTCGATGCGGCCAGCGGTAACATTCAGTTTGCCGTGCTCATCAAAGGATTTACGTTCGAGCGCGCACTGATGCAAGAACATTTTAACGAGAACTATCTGGAGAGCGATAAGTTTCCCAAGGCTGAATTCAAGGGTACGATTACCAATAACAGCACGGTGAACTATGCTAAAGACGGCGATTACACGGTAACCGTAAAAGGCAAGCTAACCTTGCATGGCGAGACCCGCGACGTGGAGAGCCCCGGAAAGATCTCCGTCAAGGGGGGTAAGATCGCTGCCACAGCCAGTTTTAGTGCGGTGCTGGGTGATTATAAAGTAGACGTACCGACCCTGGTCAGCGATAAGGTCGGCAAAACGGCAAAGATTACCGTGGCTTGCACCCTGGAGCCGCTCAAAAGCTAATGCGATATGAGAACCACTTCTTTTTTTCGCTTCGGATTGTTATTGGTAACGGGGCTGAGCGTTTCGCTGGTCCTGCACGCGCAAGATGACCTTCTCTCGTTGCTGGGCGAAGAAAAGCCTAAAAAGCAACGAGTCAAATATGCCTTTAAATCATCGCGGGTCATCAATAGCCATTCCATGGAATTTATCAATCCGGGTACCATGGATTTTCGCATTTTGCACCGGTTCGGTTCGCTCGACCAGGGGTACAAAAATTTCTTTGGTCTCGATCAGGCCAGTATGCGAATGAGCTTCGATTTTGGATTGCTCCATAATCTGATGGCCGGTGTGGGCAGAAGCACCTACAAAAAAGAAGTCGATGCGTTCGTAAAATACGCCCCGATCTCTCAGTCGACCGGTCCGGGTTCTTCACCGGTTACGGTGGCCCTGGTCTCGGGTATTACCATGGACGGTCTTCCTTGGGCCGATCCTACGCGACAAAATTATTTTACCTCTCGATTGGCTTATTATAACCAGCTGATCATTGGTAGAAAATTCAGTGAGGCACTCTCGCTACAAGTGATGCCGACCGTGGTGCATAAGAATCTGGTGCAACTGGCCACCGATAAGAACGATATTGTAGGAGTGGGTTTTGGCGGTCGTCTTAAACTCTCTAAACGAATGGCGCTAACCTGGGATTATACTTACGTGCTCGACGGATTACCCGAAGGGTATTACAATCCTCTGTCGTTCGGGTTGGACATCGAAACAGGGGGCCACGTGTTTCAGTTGCATGTATCGAATGCGGTGGGGATGAACGAGCGGGCCTTTATAACCGAGACCACCGGGCAGTGGGGCCAGGGGCAGGTACGCTTTGGCTTTAACTTGTCAAGGATGTTTCAATTAAAGAAACCCAAGTTGAATTAGGCCCGGCCCCTTGTGATCGGGCTTGTAGGGAGTATAGCCACTCGGACTCTGGGACCACCACAACCCAAGGCAATGCCCCACAATTTTGTACCTTTACAATTCATCGAAAATATTTTTTATGAAAAACATACTTTCTGTTTGCCTGCTGATCGGTATCACACTGGGCGCTTTTGCACAGCCTCCTGCCGGAGATGCCAAACCCGGCGATTTTTATGGCGAAAAGGTAAATCCCGAGGGAGCGCTGGCGTTGGTGGATGTTGTCAGTAAAGTAATGGGCGGCAGTGATTTTCCCGACGTTAAGATCGTTGCAACGGTCAAAGATGTCTGCGCCAAAAAAGGCTGCTGGCTAAAGTTAGAGTTACCTGCCGGCGAAGAAGTAATGGTAAAAATGAAGGATTATGGGTTCTTTTTGCCCCTGGCCGCCAAAGGAAAGAAGGTAATTATCGATGGTGAGGCCAAGATCAAGACCACATCGGTTGCAGAACTAAAGCACTATGCCGAGGATGCCAAGAAATCGCAGGCCGAGATCGATGCCATCAAAGAGCCTCAAAAAGAAGTGCGCATTACCGCCAAGGGTATTATGATTGCCCAATAAGTATTTTTGATTGATATTGTGAGCACTGCCCCGCCTGCGGGGCAGTTTTATTTCGTACCTTCGCCCGCTTAAAAGCCCGTCCCAATTGGCTTTACAGCCAACAAGCCGGGCCCTTTGCTGCTATGAGTGCCAAGTACAGAGAATTTACGGGTCTAAACCTGCCGGCCATCGAAAAAGAGGTGCTGGACCGCTGGAGCGCCACAGAGGCCTTTGAGCAGAGTGTATCGTTGCGCGAGGGCGCCGCTCCCTTTGTCTTTTACGAAGGTCCCCCAAGTGCCAACGGAATGCCCGGCATTCATCATGTTATTTCGCGCACCTTAAAAGACCTGGTCTGTCGCTATAAGACCATGCAGGGCTTTCAGGTAAAAAGAAAGGGCGGGTGGGACACCCATGGTCTTCCAATTGAACTGGGGGTCGAAAAAGAATTGGGTATTACCAAAGAAGATATTGGTGTTAAGATCTCGGTAGCTGAGTACAACAAAGCTTGCCGCGAGGCGGTGCTTCGCTATAAAGATAAATGGGATGATATCACTCGCAAGATGGGCTACTGGGTCGATCTTCATCATCCTTACATCACCTTCGAAAATGGATACATAGAAACGCTCTGGTGGCTGTTGAGTGAGTTATTCAAAAAAGGGTTACTCTACGAGAGCGTAAGCATTCAGCCTTATTCTCCTGCGGCCGGCACCGGCCTTAGCTCACACGAACTTAATCAGCCGGGCACGTACAAGGACGTAAAAGACACCAGTTGCGTGGCCATGTTCAAGCTTAAGCAATGCGATCGTTCACAATTTCTATTCGAGCGGTTGGCGTCGACACCATCCAACGATATTTATTTACTGGCCTGGACGACCACTCCCTGGACCTTACCCTCTAACCTGGGTTTGACCATGGGTGCACAAATAGAGTACGCGCTGGTCAGCACCATCAACCCTTATACCTTCTTTCCCGTCAATGTAGTGTTGGCTACTTCACTGCTGTCAAAATATTTTAAACCCGAGGGAGAGAACCAGCCGATCGAAGCAGGTCAGGAAAAACCCAAGGTATTGCCCTGGACGATCTTAACGACATTTTCGGGATCGCAACTCGAGGAGTGTAGCTATGAGCAGTTGTTGCCTTTCGAAGCCAATAGTGCCGCCGCCATAGAAAGCATTACTCCCGGAGCCCGTCCGTTCAGAATTCTCAACGATCCGTTCGTTACTACCGAAGATGGTACCGGTATTGTGCACACCGCTCCCGCGTTCGGTGCCGACGACTATAAGGTCGGAAAGAGATACGGTATTGGTATAGTTACCTTGGTCGATCGTGAAGGAAAATTTATTGACGGCTTGGGAGAATTTAGTGGTCGCTACGTAAAGGATTACAAAAACGATCCAGGGTATGTCGATGTCAATATCGATATCTCCGTAAAACTCAAAAAAGAGAACAGGGCTTTTAAAGTCGAGAAGTACGAGCACTCGTATCCACATTGCTGGCGTACCGATAAGCCCATTCTCTATTATCCACTCGATGCCTGGTTTATTCGTACCACTGCCTTGCGTGACCGCATGGTGGCACTTAACAAGACCATCAACTGGAAGCCCGCCTCGACCGGAGAAGGTCGATTTGGTAACTGGCTCGAGAATATGGTCGATTGGAATCTCAGCCGCAGCCGCTATTGGGGAACACCGCTTCCAATCTGGCGTACCGAAGACGGAACGGAGAGCATTTGCATTGGTTCCATTGCGCAGTTAAAAGAAGAGATCGCCCGCAGCGTGGCGGCCGGCTACGAAATGGGCGATTGTAAAAAAGGTGCTGCCGATCTGCAGGCCTGTATCGAAAAATTGGTAAGCGATCTGCACAAGCCCTATGTAGATGAAATTATGTTGGTAAGCCCATCGGGTAAACCCATGCGGCGTGTACCCGACCTGATCGATGTATGGTTCGATTCGGGCGCCATGCCCTATGCGCAATGGGGCCTTCCGGATACGTCTTCGGGAAAATATGGTCCGCTGAGTCCTGAAAATTTTTTCCGTTACCATGCACTCGACAAAAACAGTGGGGCCGATGAGCATTCATTTCCGGCCAGCTTTATTGCCGAGGGGGTAGACCAGACCCGTGGTTGGTTTTATACCCTGCATGCCATTGCCGGTTTACTGTTCGATTCGGTGGCTTATCAAACCGTTGTCAGTAACGGCTTGGTGCTCGACAAGAACGGCAATAAAATGAGCAAGCGGCTGGGCAATGTGGTCGATCCGTTCGCTACCATCGACAATTTTGGAGCCGATGCTACCCGCTGGTATCTGATCACGAACGCCTCTCCCTGGGATAATTTGCGTTTCGACAGCGAAGGCATTCGCGAAGTACAGCGTAAATTCTTCGGCACGCTATACAATACCTATCAGTTCTTTGTACTCTATGCCAATGTAGATGGGTTTGCCTACCAAGAAGCCCCCATTCCTGTAAAGGATCGTCCCGAGATCGATCGCTGGATTCTTTCTTGCCTGCATTCGCTTACGGTTCGTGTAACGGCGTTGATGAACGATTATGAGCCCACTGCAGCGGGCCGTCTTATAGAGGATTTTGTAGATGAGCAACTCAGTAACTGGTACGTAAGGCTCTGTCGACGTCGCTTCTGGAAAGGAGAGTACTCGCAAGATAAGATCGCTGCTTATCAAACCTTGTACGAGTGCATGGAGACCGTGCTTCGCCTAATGGCACCCATCTCTCCCTTCTTTAGTGATGCGCTGTTCACGGAACTCAATACCATTACCGGTCGTTATCAGCAGCGTTCCGTTCATCATGTTTTATACCCGGTAGCTGATACTAGCTATATCGATGCGTCGCTCGAAGAGCGTATGCAATTGGCACAAGACGCTTCTTCGCTGGTCTTGTCGCTTCGAAAAAAAGTCAATATCAAGGTGCGGCAACCGTTGCAAAAAGTGCTGATTCCCGTGCTCGATAAGTCGATGCAGTCCCAGCTCGAAGGTGTCGAATCGCTCATCAAGGCCGAGGTCAATGTAAAAGAGATCTCTTACTTGCAAGCCGACAATACCTTCATTAGTAAAAAGATCAAGCCCAACTTTGTGGCGCTGGGAAAAAAGCTGGGCGCAAAAATGAAAGCGGTCAGTGCAGCGCTGGCCAATTTTTCGCAAGCCGACATTGCCCGTCTCGAAAAAGAAGGAGAATGCAACCTTGCGCTCGAGGATGGTCCGGTAACGCTGCAACTCTCCGATACGGAGATCATCAGTGAGGATATTCCCGGCTGGACGGTTGCCTCGAAAGGAAAACTGACCGTAGCGCTCGACATAACCATTACCCCCGAACTGGCGGCCGAAGGTATTGCCCGCGAGTTTGTTAACCGGGTACAGAAGATCAGAAAGGACTCAGGGTTTGAGTTGACCGACAGGATCTTTGTTCAGGTTATGGGCCCCTCTTCTTTAACAGATGCGCTGGGTAATTTTAAAGCCTATATTTGCGCCGAAATTCTTGCTGATCGGCTGGAGTTTCTGTCTTCGCTGCCGCAAGCTACAGCGATCGACATCAACGACGAAATACTCAATGTGCTTGTAACCAAAAACGGCTAATCATGGCAGTGAAAAAGAAACCGGCTCCTAAAAAGGCAGCCCCCAAGAAGCCCGCCAAGCCTGTTGCCAAAAAGGCAACGGCCAAACCCGCAAACAAAAAGGCAGCTCCTAAGAAAGCGGCTAAACCGGCTCCTAAAAAGGCAGCCCCTAAGAAGCCCGCAAAACCTGCTGCCAAAAAAGCCGTAGCCAAGCCTGTTGCCAAAAAGCCAGTGGCAAAGTCCGCAGCCAAGCCCGCAGCCAAGCCCGTTGCAAAAAATAATACGTCTAAGGCCCCTGTAAAGAATTCTTCAAAGCCTGTAGCCAAGCCATCGGCAAAGCCAGTGTCTAAGTCTGTTGCTAAACCAGTGGCTAAGCCCGCAGCCAAGCCAGCTGCTAAATTGCCTGCCTCGGTAGCGAAACCAGCCGCCGCAGTACAGGCAAAGTCTGTTGCTTCTCAAGCTAAGCCTGCTGCACCGCAAGCAAAGGCGCCGGCTCCTGCTGCTCCTGCCAAAAAAGGGGGTATCGATCCCAGCTCGCTGGTTTCCATCAAGCCTAAAGTAAAGGCTGTTATCAAGAAAGAACCTCCACGTCCGGCCAAGCTGGTGATTCCTAAAACCAGCACCAAGAGTGCCGTTAAATACGAGCCTGAGTTTACCAAGTCGGTACTCGATAGCCGCATTCAACCTGCGGTAAGCGGTCCGTTGCAGCGGTATTCAGACGCCGATCTGGCCGAGTTTAGAGAGATCATCATGCGCAAGCTCGACGCAGCCAAAAAGGAGTTGAACTACCTGCAAGGATTGATCACACGCAAAGATGAGGGTGGCGATATGGATGATGCTCGCTATATGACCATGGAAGACGGCAGCGTAAGCATGGAGAGAGAACAACTCTCCCAGATGGCCAGTCGCCAGATTACCTTTATTGATCATCTCGAAAAGGCCATGATGCGAATCGAGAGCAAGACCTATGGCATTTGCCGTGTAACCGGTAAATTGATCGATAAAGCACGCCTTAGGGCCGTACCCCATGCCACTTTGAGTATCGAGGCCAAACAAATGATGAACAAGTAGTTAAAGGGTATCTGGCTGAAAATTTCTTAATTTTTTTTAAGTGTTTTATTTAACTTCTCCTTACCTTCGCAGTCAAATGCGACTATGGGAAAGTTTTCGAATTTTATAGCAGTATTTACTTTACTCTTAATCAGCACAAACACTTATTCCCAGCAAAGGCAATCTAATCAGCCTTACGATAGTTTTACGCTCATCAGCGCTTCTCTCGACTCTAATAAAACGGTACTGGTCGTAAAGATCGGGGCCCCGAAAGAGGAGAATATCGAGGCGGTATTAAGCCATAGCATCGGATGGGTAATCGAAAAGAAGAAACTCCGTCTTGTTGCCGGAGAGAATCGTATTCGATTTGACATGACGATGATGGCAGAGGGTACCTATCGTCTGTTTGTTCGCAGCGAAGAGAATACCTGGACGATCTCAAAAAGCATCAAAAAGTAACATCCGACTCGGTTTTTTTGCAAGTAACTTTGCCAAAATTCAATCCGATGTCGAGAATTTCTCTTCTGCTGATCTTCTTTTTTCTTACTGTTGCCCTGGCTGCACAATCACTGGTCGTTTCGGGTCCTATGCTGGGACCTGTGGAGTTGCGCGATGCAAAGATCTGGGTCGAAGTTTCTCCTGCTGTAAGGTCCGCTGCACTTCGTATTGCCAAAAAAGGAGAGAAGGCTTCTTTCGACGTAGCCTACAATGGCACATTGGGATCGAACTTTAATCCCATTCAATTTACGGTGGGGGGGCTCGAACCCAATACCACCTATCAATACACTTTACTACTTAATGGAAAGTCCACAGATTACGGGGGAGAATTGACCACCAAGGTACTCTGGCAATGGCGTATGCCTGCCCCGGATTTTAGTTTTTTGGCGGGCTCCTGCTCTTACATCAATGACCCGGCTTACGATCGCCCCGGAACGCCCTATGGCAGCAACGACTCTATTTTTTTAGCCATGGCGCGCGAGAAAGCATCCTTTATGCTCTGGTTGGGCGATGCCTGGTATACCCGCGAGGCCGATTATTACAGCGAGTGGGGCCTATGGAACCGCGCCAGTCACGACCGTGCCACGCCCACCTTGCAACCCTTGCTCAAGGCTATGTCGCATATGGCCATTTGGGACGATCATGATTATGGCCCAAACAACATGGGGGCTTCTTATCATCTTAAAGAAAATAGTCGCAAGGTTTTTAACAGCTACTTCAGCAATCCGTCTTCGGGTATGAACGGGCAAGGCATCTACACGCAATATAGCCATGGCGATGCCGATTTTTTCTTGCTCGATGACCGTTGGTGGCGCAGTGCCGACAACGAACGCGATTCGGTCAATGGCAAGCCTAACTCCAATAAGGTGATGATTGGCCGCGAGCAACTCGATTGGCTAAAGAATGCATTGCTTTCTAGTAACGCACCCTTTAAGATCATTACAGTGGGCAGTCAGGTATTGAACCCTGTTTCTCCTTATGATCGCTGGCTAGATTTTCCGGCCGAGTACCACGAGTTCATGAATTTCTTGCGGTCGTATGCCATTAATGGAGTAGTATTTTTGACCGGTGATCGTCATCATAGCGAGGTCATTAAAGTAGATCGCCCGGGAACGTATCCGCTCTATGATATAACCGTTTCTCCGCTTACGTCGGCTACGCATGTATTTGGTGGCGTAGAAAAGAATAATCCTTACCGGGTGTTGGGTGTCGATCAAAAACACAACTACGGAAAACTTTCTATTACCGGGCCCAAGGGTTCCCGCATTCTCAAGGTTGAGTATATGGGCACTAAAGGTGATAAGCTGGCCGAATGGAGTGTGAGCGAAAAAGAATTAAAGACGCCCAAGAAATAAGCTGCGCATGGATGGCATAGGATCGTCGCCGGCCGATGGTATTAGAATAATTTCTTTTCCATTACCAGGTGCGGGATGGTGATCTCGCTGAATTCTCCGCCCGCGACTCGGTATCCCATTTTCTCATAGAATCCTTGTGCGTCTTTGCGGGCATGCATGGTGAGTGTTTTGTAGCCCCGATCTCTGGCGAGCGTCTCGGCGAAATTCATAAGCGCCCGACCGATTCCCTTGCCCTGCTTTTCGTTGTATACGGCCATCTGGCGAAGGCGAACCGTCTGGGGATCCTCCTCGATCAGCATGCAGCAACCCAACATCAGCTCTTCTTCGAAGGCACCGATTAAAATATGACGCGACTCTCCATCCAGCTCTGCGGGGTCGAAGTGCAGGCCAAGGGGTTTTCGGAGGATGTCGTGGCGCAGAGCCACCATTTGCCGGTATTCCTCGCTGCCGTGTTCGATGAGTTTAAGGGCCATTGTCTTGGAAAATACGCCATTTTTCGTTGCCGGCCAATGATACCACTCGGGGGTTTTTGGCCTTTTTAGTGGCATGCCAAATAGCCTGCTAATTATCAATACATTAGCCGGAATTTTGAAAATAGTTTCTTTCTTGTGTCGAATTGACTAAATAGTATATTTTTGCTGGCTGAAACCAAAATCAAAAATCATGTCAGACATTGCATCAAGAGTTAAGAAGATCATCGTTGACAAACTGGGTGTAGAAGAAGCCGAAGTAAACAACGATGCTTCGTTTACAAACGATTTGGGTGCCGACTCTCTCGACACTGTTGAGTTGATCATGGAATTCGAAAAAGAATTCAACATCTCCATCCCCGACGAACAAGCTGAGACGATCACCACGGTGGGTCAGGCCATCACTTATTTGGAAGAACACGCCAAGTAAGCCGCCTGCCTCCTCAGTATATCTTTCCCTATCGGAAAAACATTCGTACCGCCTTCCCGCATCTTTAACCAGATCTACGGAAGGCGGTTTTTTTAAAAAACAAAGTTTATCTTCCCTGTATGCAATTAAAGCGCGTCGTAGTAACAGGCATGGGTGCCATCACCCCCATTGGTAACACGCTGAACGACTACTGGGATAATTTGCTGGCCGGTGTATCTGGTGCAGACCTTATTACCCAGTTCGATGCCTCTCGGTTCCGTACCAAATTTGCCTGCGAGATAAAAGGATTCGATCCCACACAATTCATGGATCGTAAAGAGGCTCGTAAGCTCGATCGGTTTACACAGTTGGCCCTGGTCGTGAGCGACCAGGCCATGCAACATGCAGGGTTGAACAAAGAAAATATCAATCCCGACAGAGTGGGAGTGGTATTTGCCAGCGGTATTGGCGGTCTCACCACGTTTCAGCACGAGGTAACCGATTTTGCAAAGGGCGACGGAACGCCCAGGTTCAATCCATTCTTTATTCCTAAGATGATACTCGATATTGCCGCGGGGCAGATCAGTATGCGTCATAATTTGCGCGGTCCCAATTTCGCGGTGGTCAGCGCCTGCGCCAGCAGCACGAACGCTATTATGGACGCGTTCAATTTGATTCGCTTGGGTAAGGCCGATATTATTTTAACAGGAGGAAGCGAGGCCGTGATCAGCGAGGCTGGTGTCGGTGGCTTCAATGCCATGAAAGCGATGAGTGAGCGCAACGACGATCCCAAAACAGCCAGTCGCCCCTACGATAAGGACCGGGATGGTTTTGTAATGGGAGAGGCCACGGGCATGTTGGTATTGGAAGACCTTGATCATGCCATTGCACGCGGGGCCACCATATACTGCGAAGTAGCAGGTTGCGGAGCCACGGCCGATGCCTATCATATAACCGCGCCTCATCCCGAAGGACTGGGAGCGCGCAACGTAATGTTGGCTGCCCTCGAAGATGCCGGCATGCGTCCGGATGAGATCGATTATATCAATACGCACGGAACGTCTACACCCATAGGGGACGGCGCCGAAGTAAAGGCCATAACTGCTGTATTTGGCACGCATGCGTACCAACTTAACATTAGCGCGACCAAATCGATGACCGGACATTGTCTCGGTGCTGCAGGTGTTATCGAAGCCATCGCCAGCATCAAAGCGGTCATGCACGATATTGTGCCGCCTACCATCAATCATTTTACCGACGATCCCGAAATAGACCCTCAGCTTAATTTTACATTCAATAAGGCTCAGGCCAGACCCGTTCGTGCAGCCCTTAGTAACACATTTGGTTTTGGAGGTCACAATGCCTGTGTGATCGTACGCAAATACAACGCCTAACGTGCTGTTGTCTTTCTTAAAACGGATACTGGGTTTTGCCGCCACCGATTTTTCACAAGACCTCTATCGGTTATTGGGTTATCGACCTCGCAGCCTTCATCTTTATCAAACGGCCCTTACCCACCGTTCCATGGGCGAATCGGCCGATGCCAACAATGAGCGGCTCGAGTATCTGGGCGATGCCATACTCAGTGCGCTGGTGGCCGATTACTTGTTTAAACGCTACCCGTATCGGGGCGAGGGTTATTTGACCGAGATGCGCAGCAAGATGGTCAACCGACAACAGCTTAACGAGATCGCCCTGCGAATGGGGCTCAAGAAAATTACCCGCTATAACCGGAGCGATTCATCGCTTCGCATCAGTCATATTTTTGGCAACACGCTCGAAGCGCTCATTGGGGCGGTCTATCTGGATATTGGCTATCGACGCACCGAAAAATGGGTGATGAAAAAGATCATCCTGCCTCATATGTTCGTGGACGATCTCGAAACGCTCGAGATCAATCACAAGAATAAGTTATACGGATGGGCCAACCGAAACGGATCGGTATTGGAGTTCGAGACCATCGAAGAAAAAATAGAGAATGGTCGCCGACTGTTTACGGTCGCCGCCCTGCTCAATGGAGAAAGTCTTGCTACCGGTAGGGCCTTCAATAAAAAGGATGCGTCGCAAATTGCTGCACAGGCCGCCGTAGAGAAACTGGGTAGCCAGCTTAATGATCTGTCTTGATCTCTTGACAGATCTCAATGAGTACGCCCTGGGTAGATTGCGGATGCAAGAAGCAGATCAATTTATTATCAGCCCCTTTTTTCGGTTCTTGGTGTAACAAGACAAATCCTTGTGACTCGAGCCTTTTCATTTCGGCTACTATGTCATCGACCTCAAAGGCGATATGGTGAAGCCCCTGGCCCTTTTTAGCAATGAATTTAGCGATGACCCCATCGGGGTCGGTGCTCTCGAGCAGCTCTATCTTGTTAGGACCGGTCTGAAAAAAAGCGGTGTTGACCTTCTCAGTTTCAACGGCTTCGGTCTTGTAGCAGGGGGTGTTGAGCAGTTTTTCGTACAGGGGAATGGCCTCTTTTAGGGAGTTTACGGCTATGCCAATATGTTCAATCTTCTTCATTCTTATGTTAATAAGTGTCAAACATTTGTAATAGGATGAAATTAGCACATTCAGATAGAACCTTTTGCGATAATTTCGCGTTTTATCAATATAAAATAAGAACTACCATATGTTGCAGTTTCCCATCTACTTAGACCACAATGCCACTACTCCCTGCGATCCCCGTGTGGTCGAGGCCATGATACCCTATTTTACCAACAATTTCGGTAATGCCGCCAGCCGTAACCACTCTTTTGGCTGGCAGGCCGAAGAAGCCGTAGACTATGCCCGCGAGCAAGTGGCCAAGTTGATCGGAGCCGATCCTAAAGAGATCATCTTTACCTCGGGCGCTACCGAGGGCGATAACCTGGCCATAAAAGGAGTTTACGAAATGTACGCCAGCAAAGGCAATCACATTATCACTTGCAATATCGAGCACAAAGCCGTGCTCGATACCTGCCGCCACCTAGAGAAAGAAGGTGCGGAGGTAACGTACCTGAATGTAAAGCCCAACGGGCTTATTGACCTGGCCGAACTCGAAGCGGCCATTAAGCCTACCACCATTCTGATCGCCATCATGTATGCCAATAACGAAATTGGTACGGTAATGCCGATGCGCGAGATCAGTGCCATTGCGCGCAAACATGGCGTATTGGTGTTTACTGATGGCGTGCAGGCAGTAGGGAAGATCCCGGTCGATGTAAACAAAGATGGTATCGATCTGATGGCCTTTACAGCGCATAAGATGTATGGTCCCAAAGGAGTTGGCGCGTTGTATGTTCGTCGCAAAAATCCTCGCGTTAAAGTAACGGCGCAAATCGATGGCGGCGGACACGAAAGAGGAATGCGCAGTGGAACCCTGAACGTTCCCGGCATCGTTGGTTTTGGAAAGGCGTGCGAGATCTGTATGAGCGAGATGGAATCCGATACGGCCCGTATTGTAAAACTGCGCGATAAATTAGAGCAGTCGCTCTTAAAAGTAGAAGAGTCTTACCTCAATGGCGACAAAGAGTATCGCTTGCCCCACGTTTCCAATATCTCCTTTAAATACGTAGAAGGAGAGGGATTGATGATGGGCTTTAACAAGAACATCGCACTTTCTTCGGGTTCGGCCTGTACGTCTGCCTCGCTGGAGCCCTCTTATGTATTAAAAGCGCTTGGTCTGGGTGATGACTTGGCACACTCTTCGCTTCGCTTCGGGCTGGGCCGCTATACCACCGAAGAGCAGATCGATTACACGATCGAGCAAGTGACCAACACCGTCAATAAACTGCGCGACATGAGCCCACTGTGGGAGATGTTCAAAGAGGGAATTGACCTGGATACCATCGAGTGGGCACATCATTGATTTTTTTTAACTTTACAACGAAATAATTTATTTGTTATGGCATATTCAGAAAAAGTAATCGATCACTACCAGCACCCCAAGAACGTAGGAACCCTCGATAAGAGTAAGAACACCGTGGGTACCGGACTGGTCGGCGCTCCTGAGTGCGGCGACGTAATGCGTTTGCAAATTGAGGTGGATGATGCGACCGGCATCATCAAAGACGCCAAGTTCAAGACCTTTGGCTGTGGCTCTGCCATTGCCTCTTCTTCGCTGGCTACCGAGTGGCTAAAAGGAAAGACCGTCGATGAGGCTGTCAAGATCGACAATATGACCATCGTCGAAGAGCTGAATCTGCCTCCGGTCAAGATCCACTGCTCTGTGCTGGCCGAAGACGCTGTTAAAGCGGCCATCAATGATTATCGTAAAAAGAACGGACTCGAGGAATTGCAGTTCGAAGAAAAAGGAGTTCACTAAGATCGTATGTCTGTAGAGACCGCTACTATTGCTGCCCCTGCACAAATGGCCAACGTAATTTACGTTAGTGATAAGGCCCGTGAGAAAGTGTTGCAGCTAATGAATGACGCCGGTGTTTCCGGCGACGACACCTATTTCTTGCGCGTGGGTGTAGTGGGCGGCGGTTGCTCGGGGCTAAGCTACAAGCTAGATTTCGACAATGAGATAAAGCCGATGGACCAGCAATTCGAAGACAACGGAATTAAAGTGGTCACCGATCTCAAAAGTTTTCTCTACCTGGTCAATACCACACTCGATTTCTCGGATGGGCTCAACGGAAAAGGTTTCTTCTTTAGCAATCCCAATGCCAGTCGCACCTGCGGATGTGGCGAAAGCTTTGCCGTGTAAACTATAAACTCTTGTAAAAAGGCTGTTCTCTTGCGGGAGCAGCCTTTTTTGTTGCCCTTATCTTAGTACTTTAGCGCTATGTGGCCCCTTTGTAAGAAGGAACTCAGACAATTCTTCGGCAGCCTTACCGGCTATATGGCCGTGGCTGTTTTTTTAATTGCCACCGGCTTGGTCTTGTTTGTCTTTGAAGATAACATACTCGATTTTGGATATGCCACGCTCGATCGTTTCTTTCAGTTGGCGCCCTGGTTGCTGTTGTTTTTGATACCCGCCATTACCATGCGCAGTTTTGCAGAGGAATTTCGTACCGGCACTTACGAATTACTGGCCACGCAACCTCTTACCAAGGCGCAACTGGTGGCCGGAAAATACACGGGTGCTTTATTGGTGGTAATGGTTGCCCTGATCCCAACCATTATCTACGGAGTGGCCATTGAGTCGCTTTCTACCGGCGAGGGTCTCGACAAGGGTGCAACGCTGGGGTCTTATCTGGGCTTACTAATGCTCGCTGCGGTCTTTACCATGATCGGTGTGTATTGCAGTAGCCTAACGGCCAATACCGTGGTGGCTTTTTTGCTCGCCTTGGTCTTCTGTGCCTTGTTGTACTATGGGTTTGCCGCTATTAGCCGCTTGCCTGTTCTTGCCGGCGGGGTCGATTATTGGATCGAATGGCTGGGTATCGATCAACATTATCAAAGCATCAGTCGTGGATTGATAGACAGCCGTGATATCATTTATTTTATCAGCCTGGTCTTACTATTCTTTGGGCTCACCATTCGTAATCTGATACAGCGCTAAGATGAAAGGACTCATCGATATCATCACTAAAAAAAGCTACGGGGTAATCGTTGCGGTCCTGCTGTTTGTGCTGATCAATGTTGGCGCGGCCTTTGTGCCCTGGCGACTCGATCTGACCAGCGAGAAGCGCTATACCGTTAGCCCGGCCACTAAAACGTTGCTCGATGAACTTTCTTCGCCACTCGAAGTGCAGGTTTTTTTGACGGGCGAGTTTCCGTCGGGGTTCAGAAAACTGCAATCCTCTACACAACAACTACTAACGCTTTTCAAGCAACTACAACCGACCCGTTTCAATTATGTGTTCTTGTCGCCATCTTCGAGTACACCTGCCGGAACAGCGTGGGGTGATTCTCTTCTTGCACTGGGAGCGCTCAACATCAACCTTACCGTTCAAAAAGAAGCCGGCCAATCGAGCAATATTATTTTTCCGGTAGCGCTGGTCACCTATCAGGGCCGCTCGCAAGTGGTAAGTTTATTTCCGGGCGCCAGCCGCTCTATCTCGCAAACGGAGTTAAATACGGCCGAGGCCTTGTTAGAGTATCAATTCGTAAGTGCGATCGAAAAGTTATTGCATACCCATAAGCCAGGCATTGCCTACGAGACCGGCCATGGCGAACCGGTCGATGAGCGAACCTATCAGCTTCGTATGGCGCTACAAGATGATTATGAGTTACGAACCCTCGATCTGACCCGTCAGGTGGGTGTACCCAAGGGCGTCGATCTGCTATTGATCGTTAAACCCACTGCACCATTTGCCGAGGCCGAAAAATTCAAGCTCGATCAGTTCGTTATGCGGGGTGGCAAGCTGCTTTGCTTTATTGATAATCTATATGCAGAGATGGACAGCTTTGCGCGCAAGCCCGATCTGGTCGCTTTTGACCGGGGGTTGAATCTCGACGATCTGTTCTTTCGGTACGGAGCTCGTATCAATACCGATCTGCTGATGGACCTGCGTTGTGAATTTACCTACGTGCAGGTCGGCGGCACCGCAGCGCAACCTCAAAATGAATTTTTGCCGTGGAATTATTTTCCGTTGTTATCGGCAGCCGAGAGCAAACTGCGTACACCGGGCTATATTGGTACTCGCTTTGCGCACTCCATCGATACGATCGCGGTGGGGGGTGTGCAAAAATATCCCTTACTGCTTAGCAGCGAACGAGCACGCACCATTAGTACCCCGGCTTTGGTGTCGTTGAATGAGAACAGTACACTACCCGACAACACTAAATTTAACAGGGCGGCCATTCCTGCGGCCGTCTTGCTCGAGGGGTCATTTACTTCTTTGTTTAAGAACCGGGCTTCGCTCGCACAGCTCGATGCGTGGAAGGCCAGCGGACAGACCTTTCTTACAGCGTCTGAGCCTACCGCAATTATTTTAGCGGCCGACGGCGATCTTCCGTTGAACGAATATATTCCCATGCTCGACGCATCGGGACAGATCGATCCGCGTGGCGGAATGGAGCCCGTAGAGATGGGATGGAATAAGTACACCCGTTTTGAGGCCCTTACGCAGGGTCCGGCCGGAAAATATTTTATACCTGTGGCCAACCGCGATTTTCTGCTGGGTGCCGTTGAGTATTTGGTCAGCGATCCGGCCCTGGCGCAGATCAGAAGCAAGGAACTTGTCTTGCGCTTGCTGGACGGGCCGCAAGTAAAAGCACAAAAGCTACGCTGGCAATTACTGTGTATTGGCCTGCCTTTGCTCCTGCTGGTGCTGGGAGGTGCCCTTTATCAAGGGTGGCGAAAACAGTCCTACGCACGGTAGGGGTCGTATCTTTGCACTTTATATTTTAGTATGAACGTAGATCAGATCACCTACCTAGTATTTGGATTGGTATTAGTATTGGCCCTGGCCTTTGACCTGGGGTTAATGAGCAAAAAAGACCGCTCGGTTACTATTCGCCAGGCTTTGCACCAGACTTTTTTTTGGGTAACGCTTGCGCTGGCATTTTTTGTGTTCGTCTGGATCGAGAAGGGGCAACAACTGGCCCTTGAATACCTAAGCGCCTACCTGATGGAGTGGAGTCTGAGTATCGACAACATCTTTGTTTTTATCTTGATCTTTTCTGCTTTTTCGGTAAAAGAGAAAAATTATGGAAGGGTGCTGCTTATCGGCATCTTGATGGCGATCGTTTTCAGGATCATTTTTATTACGGTCGGGGTAGCGCTGGTCGATCGCTTTCATTGGATACTCTATCTATTTGGGGTGTTTTTGGTGTACACAGGCTATTCGATGTTTACCGCCAACGAAGAGGAAGAATTCGATCCGCAGCAAAGCAAGGTCTATTTGTTCTTAAAAAAATTCTTACCCCTGACCCCTCACGATGGCGGCGGGCGATTTATGATCAGGGAGAATGGGAGGCCGGTCTATACTACCTTGTTCGTAGTGGTGATTATGCTGGCTGCCATCGATATCGTGTTCGCACTCGATTCCATACCCGCGGTAATGGGTATCTCACGCGACCGGCTGGTGATCTACACCTCTAATATTTTTGCGGTACTGGGACTTCGGTCGCTTTTCTTTTTGCTGCGCGGTGCGGTCAGCAGGTTTGATTATCTGCAACAGGGAATTGCCATTGTGCTGGTCTTTATCGGCATCAAGATGCTGGGCGAGCATTGGATCAATCTGTGGATCAGTAAGCAAGTGCAGGTAATGATCTCTTTGGGAGTGATCGCACTTTGCCTCTCGGGGTCTATCTTCTATTCGATCTTTATGCAAAAGCAGGGACTGCCGCCCGATCAATCTGACTCATCCGTTTTATAGTGCCCTTGGTCTATACAGTAACCGATATTGTTTCGATACTCAATTCCAAAACTGTCGTGGTCAACGACCACATGGTAGATCATTTGCTGCTCGACAGCCGAAAAGCTTTCTTGCCGGCCACTTCACTTTTTTTTGCTTTGTTGTCTTCGCGCCGTAACGGACACGATTTTGTTGGGGAGCTGTATCAAAAGGGAGTCAGAAGTTTTGTCGTAAGCCAGTCGGTCGATACATCGGTGTTTGCCGACGCTACTTTTATTGAGGTGCCCGATACCTTGGCGGCCCTTCAGCAGGTCGCGGCCTATCACCGTAGTCGTTTTTCGATACCGGTGATCGGTATAACCGGCAGTAATGGAAAGACCATTGTCAAGGAATGGCTTTTTCAATTATTACAACCCGATCATGTTATTATACGTAGCCCCAAGAGCTATAACTCGCAGATCGGAGTGCCGTTGAGTGTCTGGCAACTCAGACCCCAGCATACGCTGGCGATTTTTGAGGCCGGTATCTCTCAACGCGGCGAAATGGAAAAGCTGGCTGCCATCATCAAGCCTACGATCGGCATTTTTACCAATATAGGAGACGCGCACAGCGAGGGATTTACTTCGCAGGCCGAAAAAGAAAAGGAAAAGCGATCGCTTTTTTCCGGTGCGGTAATTCCGCGTCCGCTCGAAGTGCTCGCAACGCAGGCGACCGCTCTTGGAACAAAGATCAAGGCCCGTTTAACATCCTCTTTGTCTGACTCGCTCTCTATTGAAATTCCTTTTTCCGATCAGGCTTCCATTCAAAATGCGGTGCGTTGTTGGGAGCTGATGTTGCATGTAGGATATGAGTCGTCTGTTATCGCTGACCGCATGCGGCAATTAACGGCCGTCGATATGCGGCTGACGCTTAAAAAAGGGATCAACCAGTGCGTGCTGGTCAACGATAGCTATAGTGCCGATATCAGTTCATTGCAAATTGCACTCGATTTTTTGATCCAGCAGTCGGGGGCACTTCAAAAGACCGTTATTCTTTCCGATTTCTTGCAGCAATCCGATAATGACTCATTGCTCTACGCGCAAGTATTGAGGGCATTGCAAAAAAGAGGGATCGCCCGACTGATCGCTATTGGTCCGCGTATCTCAGCGGCGGTAGCGGCCTTATCGAATGCGGATAATTTGTCGGTAGAGTCCTTTTCTACAACCGAAGATTTCTTACGCTCAGATAGTAGACTGCGATTCAATAAAGAGGCTATTCTGATAAAAGGAGCTCGTTCTTTTGCTTTCGAGCGCATTGTACGGTTGCTCGAACAACAGTTGCACGAGACAAGACTCGAGATCGATCTGACAGCACTGCTGCATAATTTGCATCAATACCAACATCATCTGGGTGCCGGAACCCGCATTATGGCCATGGTAAAGGCCTTTGCGTACGGAAGCGGCGCTACCGAGGTAGCATCGCTTTTACAGTTTCATAAAGTAGATTATCTGGGCGTGGCCTATGCCGATGAGGGCGTGGCCCTGCGAAAAGCGGGTATTACCATTCCTATCATGGTCATGAATCCAGAAGAGGCCGCCTTCGAAGTATTGGTGGACCACCGATTAGAACCGGTCATCTATTCGATCGAATTGCTCGATCGGCTGGGTACATGGTTACAAAAAGAAGCCATTGACGGCTATCCCGTTCACGTAGAGATCGATACCGGATTGCACCGGTTGGGGCTCGACAGTGCGCAAGCAGATGCATGGTTGCATCAACTTTTACAAGCAGGAGGTTTTACCATTAAAAGTATATTTTCTCATTTGGCCTCTAGCGAGGATGCGCAGCAAGATTCGTTTACCCTGCTGCAATACGATCGGTTTATTCATGTTGCCGATACGCTAGAAAAAAAACTGGGCTATTCTGTACTCAAGCACATTGCCAATTCGGCTGCTGCCATTCGCCACGCTGCTTTGCGACTCGATATGGTTCGGTTGGGGATCGGGCTTTATGGCATTGAGATGGCATCGGGACTTTCGTTATTGCCAGTAGCCACTCTTCGCTCTTCGATCGCACAGCTACACACATTACCGGCGGGGGAGACCATTAGTTATAACCGGCGAACAACGCTTACCCGGCCTTCGGTGATTGCCACCGTGCGACTGGGCTATGCCGATGGTTATCCTCGTGCATTGGGTAACGGGGTAGGGCAGGTGGTGGTAAAAGGACAACGGGTTCCCATTGTGGGTACCATTTGCATGGATATGTTCATGATCGATGTTACGGATGTTAGCGATGTGAGCGTAGGAGAAGAAGTGATCTTATTTGGACCTTCGCTGACGGTGCAGCAAGTAGCCGCATGGGCCGGTACCATTCCCTACGAAATACTAACTGGAATCTCCAGTAGAGTCAAGCGCATCTATTTTGAGTAGTCAACGGCGATGGGGCTCTTTACATGGTCTCGGTCGTATCTGACAGGGGTCGATCGGTAACACCGGTTGCGCCTGAAGTAACCTCGGGTTTCTCGAGTAGTCTTTTTTGGAAAAGTAGCAGTGTTATGACCCCCACAGAAATAGAGGCGTCGGCAATATTGAAAATAGGACTAAAGAACTCAAAGGGTTGCCCGCCGAATACCGGTATCCACTCGGGCAGTATACCGTCGAAGATCGGAAAGTAGAGCATGTCTACCACGCTGCCGTGCAGAAAAGATCCATATCCCTTACTCGATAATTCGGCTACACCCATATACCCAACGTACTCGTTGAGCACCGGACTAAAATGAAGTCCTTTGTCGAAGATCATGCCATAGAACATACTATCGATGAGGTTGCCGGCCGCACCGGCGTAGATGAGTCCTGCACAGATCAAAAATCCCTTGTTGTATTTTTCCTTGATCAGTTTAAGCAGATACCAAGTGCCGCCCACTACGGCCGCTAAGCGGAAAAGAGTAAGAATTACCTTTCCGGTCTCATTGCCGAATTGCCAACCCCAGGCCATGCCGGAGTTTTCGATAAAATGAATTCGAAACCAATCCAAACCAAACACGCGTATTACTTCTCCGGTAGGATAGGAGGTCTTGATCCAAAACTTGAGTGCCTGGTCGGCAAATAAGATCAGAAAGACGAGTAAGAAGAGTTGTGATTTTTTCATAGCGATCAAATCTTTCCGACCATGTTCTCGGGACGTACCCACTGATCGAATTGCTCAGCGGTTACATAGCCCAGTTTTACGGCCATTTCTTTAAGGGTGGTTCCTTGCTTATGTGCTTTTTGAGCGATCTCGGCTGCCTTGTAGTATCCGATCTTCGTATTAAGTGCGGTGACCAGCATCAGTGAGTTGTCGACGTGTTTTTTAATGTTGGCTTCGATGGGCTCTATACCTACGGCACATTTATCGTTGAACGAAATGCATCCATCGCCGATCAATCTTGCACTATGCAAGAAGTTATAGATCATGACGGGCTTAAATACGTTCAATTCAAAATGACCGGAGGCGCCGCCAATGTTGATGGCCACATCATTGCCCAATACTTGAGCAGCGATCATGGTGAGTGCCTCGCACTGGGTGGGGTTAACCTTGCCGGGCATAATGGAAGAGCCGGGTTCGTTGTCGGGAATAAAAATTTCGCCAATGCCACTGCGTGGGCCCGACGAGAGCATTCGAATATCGTTGGCGATCTTCATTAGGCTAACGGCTACGGTCTTGAGGGCTCCGTGCGCCTCA
Organism: Chitinophagaceae bacterium; assembly: GCA_044351575.1. GTDB lineage: Bacteria > Bacteroidota > Bacteroidia > Chitinophagales > Chitinophagaceae > JJ008. The sequence continues at coordinate 20,048 of JBILFN010000002.1, read as the reverse complement.
ACGATCGCATCATGTGCGGCCAGCGCTTCGAACTTATTGGGAGCGGTAACAAAGGGCAGCCCGGTAAGACGTGCAATATGTTTAGCCACATTTTTATCGTAACCAACAGGGGTGTTGATTCCGGTACCTACCGCTGTTCCGCCAAGCGCCAGTTCTTTCAGGTGCACCAATGAGTTCTTGATGGCCCTGATGCCATGGTCCAATTGTGCTACATAGCCGCTGAACTCCTGGCCCAATGTGAGCGGGGTCGCATCCATAAAATGCGTTCTGCCGATCTTGACCACTTTTTTAAAGGCCTTACTTTTTTTAGCCAGTGTGTTGCGAAGGGTAGAAATACCAGGCAGGGTGGTCTCTACCAAAATAGTGTAAGCCGCAATATGCATGGCAGTAGGAAAGGTATCGTTCGACGATTGCGATTTATTGACATCATCGTTGGGATGCAAAAATTTTTCTTTGTCGGTCAACTTTCCTCCTTTTAGCACATGGCCTCTGTAAGCGATCACCTCATTTACATTCATATTGCTCTGCGTACCGCTACCCGTTTGCCATACGACCAACGGAAAACTATCATCGAGCTGGCCCTTTAGGATCTCATCACAGACGCGTCCGATCAGACTCGCCTTTGCAGCAGGCAGCACCCCCGCTTCTTTATTGGTCAGTGCTGCCGCTTTTTTCAAATACGCAAACGCCCTTATAATTTCTTTCGGCATGCGATTAATGTCTTGCGCGATCTTGAAATTATCGATGCTGCGCTGGGTTTGAGCACCGTAGTAGGCGTTGATGGGAACCTTTACCTCTCCCATCGTGTCTTTCTCTATTCTGTATTCCATATGGTATCGTTAAGCGCTTGGTGTAGCGATTACTGAAAATTTGGTTTTCTTTTTTCTAAAAAGGCCGTAACGCCTTCTTTCATTTCGGAGGTGCCGAAACATTCTCCAAAGAGGCGCACTTCTTCGAGATAGCCATCGGCTCCTTTTTCGTAAAGTGCATTGACGGATGCTATAACTCTTGCCACGGCACCGGGTCCTTTACTGGTGATGGCTGTCAGCAGTTGTTTTGTCTTGTCCATCAATTCTTCGCTGGTGCAAACATGATTGACCAATCCCCATTGCAGGGCCTCGGTGGCACTGAGCATATTGCCGCTCATCATCAGCTCGAGTGCCTTTCCTTTTCCGACCAATTGTGTCAGACGTTGGGTGCCTCCGTATCCGGGAATCAGCCCCAGGTTTACTTCGGGCTGCCCAAACTTTGCTTGGTCAGCTGCCAATCGAATATGGCAGGCCATGGCTAATTCGCAACCGCCGCCCAGCGCAAATCCGTTGACAGCGGCGATAACGGGCTTGGTATTTTTTTCGATCCGCTCAAAGACCAACTGCCCGCGACGAGCCAGTTGTTTTGCTTCTTGCGAATCTAGCTTTGTAAATTCACTAATGTCGGCTCCGGCCACAAAGGCTTTTGCACCCGCTCCGGTAATGATCACCCCCTTGATCTGCTGGTCGGTGTCTATGCAATCGAGTAACGTCTCGAGTTCTTCGAACACCACGCGGTTGAGCGCATTCATTTTATCGGGACGGTTGATGGTAACCGTTAGGATGCCTTCTTGCAGCGAGGCCAGTAAGGTAGTAAGTGTGGGGAGGTTACTAAAATTCATAGGGGAGGGGCTTATCGTCGGTGGGTAGCTACCCATTCTTTAATATAATCGGCTATTGCGGTGGTGGGTGTACCGGGATGAAAGATCTGACCCACTCCCATGGCCTGTAATCCGGCAATGTCCGCTTCTGGAATAATGCCACCACCGGTCAGCAGCACATCATCGATTCCTTTTTCTTTCATCAACTGAATGATCTTTGGAAATATGGTGTTGTGTGCCCCCGATAAAATAGAGATGCCAATGGCATCGACATCTTCTTGCAATGCGGTATTGACGACCATGTCGGGCGTTTGCCTAAGTCCGGTATAAATGACCTCCATGCCGGCATCTCGAAGGGCCGTCGCAATAACTTTTGCGCCTCTGTCGTGGCCATCGAGCCCAACTTTGGCAACCAGTATGCGGACAGGTCTTTGGGTGGCTTGCATATTGCATGCAAAATTAAGCCATTTCAGGGCAACAGGGTCAGTGCCCGTGCAATACGTTGGGCTGTTTTGGCGGGGCCCAGCACAGAGGCAATATCAAACACGCCGGGACCGAATTTTCCGCCGACCAGCATAATGCGAAATGGGAGTAGTAATTCGCCTGATTTAAGCTGTAGCGAAGCGGCTTTTTCTTTAAAAAGTTGCTCTTGTGCAACGGCATCTCCCAGCGGAGTGCTTTGATATTGATCGGCCAGCCACTCGAAGAATGCCCTTTTTTCGGCAGACCATTTACCCGTAATGGACGCCATGTCTGGCTGAGCCGGATCGGCAAAAAAGAAACCCGCTTGCTCGTTACAGTCGGTAAGTAACGTGCATCGGTCTTTTACCAGCGTTATAACTTGTTTTAGTTTTTCGCGCTCGGCCCCGGCAGTAGGGTGCGTAAATAGTCGTTGTTCGAATTCGGGGAGTAAGCGATCGGTACTGCTTTTTTTGATCCATTCGTGATTGAACCATTTGGCCTTCTCGTAGTCGAAACGGGCGCCCGCACTGTGAATGCGCTCGATCGAGAACGACTCGATAAGCTCTTGAAGGGTAAAGATCTCTTTTTCGCTACCATCGTTCCAGCCTAACAGGGCCAGCAGATTTATAAAGGCCTCGGGCAAGAATCCTTTCTCTTTAAACCCTTCTGTGATCTCTTTGCTGACTGGATCGGTCCAATTCATGGCAAAGACCGGAAATCCATATTTGGCTCCGTCTCGTTTACTTAATTTTCCATTGGGGCCGAGTATCAGCGGCAAGTGCGCCCACTGCGGCATCTGTTCTAGCCCAAAGAGATATTTCCAGAGTAAAATATGTACGGGAGCCGAGGGCAGCCACTCCTCGCCGCGAAAGGCATGGGTAATTTGCATGTGATGATCATCTACCACTACGGCCAAGTGATAGGTGGGCATTCCATCGGCTTTGAGCAGTACCTTATCGTCGAGGGTCGACGTATCGAAACTCACCTCTCCTCTGATCATGTCGGTAAATCGAAGTGTCTCTTGCTCGGGCATCTTTATGCGTACAACGTAAGGAGTACCGGCTTCGAGCAATTCTTTTGTTCTATCAGCTCCCAGTGCCAGTGAATTACGAAGTTGCATACGCACCTGGCGATCGTATTGGGGAGAAGGGTTAGAGGGCGTAGCCAACTGTGCGCGCATCTTCTCGAGCTCCTCGGGGGTATCAAAGGCATAATAGGCCAGTCCCTGTTCGATCAGTTGGTCGGCATATTTTTTATAGAGTGATTTTCGTTCGCTTTGTCTATAGGGCCCAAATGAGCCACCGTGTTGAACACTCTCGTCGGGTTCCAGTCCGCACCACCGAAGACAATCGAACAAATAATCTTCGGCACCGGGTACAAATCGGCGCTGGTCGGTATCCTCTATTCTTACGATAAAAGAGCCGTTATGTTTTTTTGCGAACAAATAATTGAATAACACCGTTCTTACTCCACCCAGATGAAGTCCGCCGGTGGGGCTGGGCGCAAACCGTACCCTGACCTTTTTTTCCATAGGGGCAAAGATAAACCAACCTGTTGCATCCGCTTCAGTCTTTTGTGCCGCTATCTTTGTGTACGATGCGCTTTTATTTTTATCAGCCCCCTGCCTGGCTCCGCCGGTGCTATCCGAAACGAATTTGGCGCATCGATACCACCGAGCGTGTCTTGTATCTGACCTTCGATGATGGCCCTCATCCTACGGCTACCTCCTTTGTGCTCGATACATTGGCTCGCTATAATACCAAGGCAACCTTTTTTTGTATTGGACAAAACGTGGTTCGTTATCCGGCGCTGTATGAGCGCATATGTAACGAAGGTCATCGAGTGGGCAATCATACCCATTGTCATTTGAATGGATGGAAAACGGCCGATCACGATTATGCGGCCGATGTAAAAGAGGCGGCAACCTATATTAGAAGCCCATTGTTTCGACCGCCTTATGGAAGGCTTCGATCTGTACAGGCCAATGCCGTGCTCGCGGCCTTATCTTTATCAGATTCAGCAACCGACCAGGGGCGCATCGTAATGTGGGACGTTCTATCGGGTGATTTCGATACCCGCCTTAGCGGGCAAGATTGTTTTTCTATTTGTAAGAAAAGAATAAGGCCAGGCTCCATTATCGTGCTGCACGACAGTGAAAAAGCCTGGCCTCGTTTATCGGTTGCTTTACCGCTATTGATCGAATATGCTCTTGCCGAGGGGTATGTGTTTAAGGCAATGTAATTACGTAGGTAACGCCGTTAATAACGACTACTGCCCTGTTATCGCACTCGCCATTGCCATAGTTGATAACCCCTTGCCAACGTTCGCCGTTGGTCGTGTTCTCTCTGACCGTGCGTACGGTTCCTTTAACGATCCATCTGCAATTCATTTTTTTGATTAGAGGCTCAACGATAGTAGCGTTCCAAAATAGGGTAGAGGTATCCCTACGCACTTGCCCACGGGCAGCACCGGTCGTAGAGAAAACATCGTCCATCGGAGCCGCCGGTGTGAGTGCACCTTCTATTTGAGTACGCACCTTTTCGCCATTCCAGAGGGTAAAGTTTCCATTGGGGCGAATCAACTTTCCGTTGATCACATTAGTTTGGTAGCGGGGGCGCAGCGGTGATTCCGTTGTGTTCTTAATGCGATAGGCTCCCTCTATTTTCGTGCTGTCTTGGTAGTAATTATCGAACGAGGTCTCTACGACCGCACCGGGCATTAACAGCCGATTGGTATAGACGTGTATGATCTTTCCTTTTCTAAATTTTCCATCGCGGCCCACGCAGCCCGCTCCAAAGTCGAGTACTACACGCACCGGAAAGGGGGCGGGAGGATTGTTACGGGTAATAGAAACGGTGGGGCAGGCGGTGAGTCTTCCAAAAATGCCGGTTCCCCCCATGGCGACCTCTTCGTTTACGCCCATGGCATCGTCAAAGATGGCGTCGTAAATGATCTCGGCCTCGGCATCCGATTCGCCGATCGTCCTAGAGGCCAGCGCTTCTTTTTCGTCTGCCAGATCGGGAGTTTGCTGGTCTTTTTGACAAGCCACAAGACTCACGATTAGGGCGACCATAAAAAAAGTTGCCAGTTGAAGTGTGCTTTTTTTCATAAAGATGCTGTTTTGCCGATTAAAGGTAGGATGCTTTGGCAGGAAAGCAGGTGTAAAGTTTAAGGACTGGTTATTTTTACGGAGTTTTGCCTATTACCGTTATGTTTTTGATTGATACTCATGCCCATTTATATCTCGCTGACTTCGATCAGGACAGGCCGGCCATGCTCGAGGCCGCCCGGGTGGCGGGGGTAGGGCAGATCTTGTTGCCGGCCATCGATTCGGAGACCCATACGGCACTGGTGAACATGGAAGAACAATTTTCTCAGTGTCGTGCCATGATGGGGGTGCACCCCTGTTCCATTAAGGCAGACTATAAAAAAGAGTTATCGATCGCCCGCGATTGGTGGAGCGATCGAGATTTTGTAGCGGTAGGAGAGATCGGGCTGGATTTTTATTGGGATAAGACCTATGTCGAGCAGCAATACGATGCATTTCGCCAGCAGATCGAATGGGCACTCGACAAAAAAGTACCCATCGTGATCCATTCGCGCAATGCGTGTTTGGAGTGTGTGCAAGTGATCAAGGAATTCAAAGGGCAGGGCCTTTGCGGGGTATTTCACTGTTTTTCGGGTAGTCTCGAAGAGGCGCGTGAGATCATCAAACTTGGATTTTATCTGGGTATTGGCGGGGTGCTCACCTATAAAAATGCCGGGCTGGGTGCCGTGCTGGACAATGTTCCACTTGAACATATTATGCTCGAGACCGATGCTCCTTATCTCACTCCCGTTCCTTATCGTGGCAAGCGAAATGAGTCGTCTTACCTTACATTGGTAGCCGCCAAGCTCGCAGCAGTTAAAGCGGTTAGTGTCGAGCAGGTAGCACAGGTAACGACACAAAATGCCCGTACGCTGTTTAATCTTTAAATGCGCTTATTTTCAAGAGCGATTCTTTCCTTTATCAGGTTGATTTTTTTCTGTTTTTATTCGGTACGTTCTCGCTGGGATTCTTTATGGCAGCATACTAGACTTGCTGTATGGAGAATTCTTTTGAGTCAATCCGTTCAGGGAAAGCTTCGTTGTCGACAACTTGCCTACTCCCTAAAAAAGAATCATGGGTAGCACCCTCCTTGATTTGCTTCGGCATATCCTTAATAAAGCAAGCGGAAGATGAGCGTCTTTATCGGGACTTGCTCACCATGGATGAGCTTGAGTTTAGATTGCTTTCCGGCTCCGGCAGATAAAAAAAGCCCCACACGATCGTATGGGGCTTTGCAACTAGGGGTCATCCTCTAATTTATGAGAGATTTGATCGCATCTCTAAACAATAAGAATAAAAACACGATCAGTCCGACAACGATCTCTTTACGATATTTTTTAATCATGGTGGTATCTGCACTTTACGATTGCAATTTTATTATCCATAACCCGTTGTCAAGGTTGTTGCGCTTTTATTCTATTGGCTTATAATCTTTAAATAGCGGCGGTCGGTTGGCCTCTGCATAGTTGCGGTACGAAGTCCAGCTGCCGGCAAAAAATTCATTGATCTCCTTTACGATCGCATTCACCGCAGTTTCGGCATTGGCGATCAGCTGTTCCTCTGCAGCGCCGGGTAGGGCCGACTTGGCAGAAATGGCTTGTTGGGCACCCCGAAGCTGGGTAAGTACGGTTACCAAGAACGGATTGCGGGAAAGTCCCTGCTTTTCTTCGGTAGGACCCGAGATCTTCTCTCTGATCTTTTTGATCTCGTCTTGGATATTCTTGGTGAGTTTACTAAGCGAATCGGTCGCTTTCTTGTCTGCTCCCTTTAGTTGTGCATTGATCTTGGTGCAAACTTCTTCTGCCTCGGTCAGGCGCTCCATGGCCTTAGTGAGTTTTTCGGCCGACCGTTGAATTTGCTCCAACGATTTTTTCTGCGCCAGTTTAATTTCGTTCTTGTTTCCGATGCGCGGATCATCGCTGATGGTTACCAGCGTCGAGTCACTGTGGGCTCCGTAGGTAAGCACCACCTTGTACCGGCCCGGCAGGGCAGGTAATCCTCCGGGCTCCGATCCGCCACGACCCATACCAAAACGACCTCCTCCTTCTCCCCCTTCTCCACCTCCGCCTGGCTGGCGATATCCTTTCTCTTCCATGCCCCAATAGCGACGATTAAAGCCACTGTCGGCTGCCCAGCGAAGTGAGCGAATCTGCACCCCAGACTCGTTAAAGATCTTGACAGCGACTGAGTCAGTGCCTGATCGAGCTGCTGGTTTTGCCGTAGTGGCTGCAGTCCCTGTAGCTGCAGGGCGAATCAAAAAAGAAATGGCGGCGCCTCTGTTTCTGTTTTGTCCTTCGTAGAGACCCCATGTGCTCCACTCATAACCCGTGGCCGGACGGTACTGGGCTTGTATGCCACCGGGGCTGTCGAATGCCATTAGGGGAGACGTATTTGCGACAGCGGCGCGTGTATTTGCCGCTAATTTTCGAAGTGGGCGAATATCATCGAGTACCCATAGTGAGCGACCAAAGGTGGCAATGACCAGATCGGCCTCTCTCTCTTGTATGGCCAGGTCGTAGGTAGAAACAGAAGGATATCCATTTTTCCATTGGGCCCAATTGTTTCCGTTATCGATGCTGACCCAAAGACCATGTTCGGTTCCGGCAAATAACAGTGAGGGTTCGGCAGGATCTTGTATTACACAGAGCGCGTATCCTTTTACTTTATTTTCATCGAGTAGACGTTTCCACGTTTTTCCATAGTCGGTCGTTCTGAAAATATAAGGTTTGCCATCTCCTCTACGGTAATCGTTGGCTACTACGAATGCCTCTGCAGCATTGTGAGGAGACGCGACCACTTGTGGGATCCAGCAACCTGCGGGTAGTCCGGGAATCTTTCCTTGAAAACTTGTCCAGGTAGCGCCGCCATCGCGTGTCAGCTGCACATTGCCATCATCGGTTCCGATCCAGAGTGTTCCTTTTTCTTTTCTCGAAGCAGAGATGCTCAAGATGGTGCAATGCGTTTCTGCACCGGTAATATCGAGCGTTAATCCGCCGGTGTTCTGAAAGGCGGCGATCTTGACGCTGTCGTTGGTAGTAAGATCGGGAGAGATGGTTTGCCAGCTAAGACCTTTGTCGGTGCTTTTGTGCACGAACTGACTACCGTAATAGATGGTCTTGGCATCGAACGGATCTTGCGCCATGGGCGAGTTCCAGTTGAATCGTTGCATTAATTTGGGATCGAGGGTGGGGGGCTTTATGTACCACGATTCGCCCGTCTTCCAATTTCTTTTTCCGAGTGAGCCACCCTGACTTTCGCTATAGACCCAGCTGGCATCCTCTGCATCGGGCATTACATCGAACCCGTCACCTCCGCCCACATTGTTCCAATAATAATTGCGGATGCCTCCATTGGTCCACGTATAAGCCGGGCCATGCCAGCTACCATTATCTTGCATACCGCCCATTACATTGTAGGGTATTTCGTTGTCAACGTTCACATGATAGAATTGTCCGACTGGTATCTTTTCGTCGAAGATCCAGGTCTTGCCTCTGTCGCGCGAAATGCCAATACCGCCATCATTCCCCTCGATGATCAGGTTGGGATCTTCGGGATGGATCCACCAGGCATGGTGATCGGGGTGAATGCCCGAGTAAGGGATCAGGGTACTAAATGATTTACCACCATCTTCGCTCAGGGTGATGGTGGAGTGCACGTCGTAAATGCGATTTTCGTTCTTGGGGTCTACATAGATCTCTTGATAGTAAAACGGACGATCGGTAACCTGCGCCGCATCGCTGTTTACAAGTTTCCAATTAAATCCTCCATCCTCACTTTTATACAATCCGTTCTTAGTGGCTTCGATCTTCGCATAGACTCTCGAGGGCATGCTCCGCGCAAAGGCAATGCCTATGCGACCCAGCGGGTCGGCGGGAATGCCATCCTCTTTGCCTAGTTTTTTCCAGTTCTTGCCTCCATCGCTGGTAATATAGAGACCACTTCCGGGGCCACCGCTTTTAAGTTCCCAGGGTTTTCTGCGAAACTGCCACATGGCCGCAATTATTTTATTGGGATTGGACGGGTCCATTACCATATCGGCACAACCGGTGGTATCGTTTACATATAGGATTTTATTCCAGGTCTCTCCGCCATCGGTAGTTTTAAAAACACCACGATCGGCGTGCTCTGCATAGGGATTGCCAATGGCACCTACGTACACCGTATTGGGGTCGGTAGGATCAATGATAACGCGGTGAATACAAACCGTTTTATCGAGTCCCATTTTTTTCCAACTGCGTCCACCGTCGAGCGTGCGATACAATCCGGCGCCGAGATTGAGTGAATTGCGCGGATTTCCTTCTCCGGTACCTACCCATACCACTTGCGGATTGCTCTGTTGTATGGCGATGGCCCCAATATTTTGCAGGGGCTGGTCGTCAAAGACCGGAGTCCAGGAGTGGCCTGCATTCTCTGTTTTCCAAACGCCACCAGAGGCTGCTCCTATGTAAACGATGTTGGGATTGGATACAACGGCATCCACCGCGGTAATACGCCCACTCATACCGGCCGGGCCGATCGTGCGTGGTTTCCAATTCTTAAATTCACTGGTGTTGAGGGGCTGTGCCCAGCTAGCGCTTGTCAGTAAAACAGACAGGCCGGTCAGTAGAAGAAAACGTTTCAAGTGGCAAAGATTTAGACGACGAACTTACAAAACAGAGGGCATATTCGCTAACAATATTACCTGTCTTTTGTTAGTTACTAAAAGCCAAGCAATCATGCATTTAGATCAGCTACGTTCAAGTATCGATCCACTCCGCCAAGAGATCATTCAACATCCGCTTTACGCATCTATCAATAGCGTGGAGTCGCTTCGTGTGTACATGGAGCATCATGTTTATGCAGTATGGGATTTTATGTCGCTGCTCAAATCGCTGCAACAAAAACTTACCTGTGTAACGCTGCCCTGGTTGCCCGTGGGTTCTGCCAATACCCGTTTTTTGATCAATGAAATTGTGGCCGGTGAAGAATCCGATGTGGATAGTGAAGGAACTCGCACCAGTCATTTTGAGCTCTATCTGCAGGCCATGGAAAAGGCCGGCGCCAACACCCAATCGATCCGCCGTTTTATAGCGGCACTCAGCGAAGGGACATCAGTTAGAACGGCGCTCGAGTTGGCCGATGCACCCTTGGCGGCCCGTCAATTTGTGCTCAACACCTTTCAGCTGATCGAAGAAGATCGATCACACGTTCTCTCTGCGGTCTTTACGTTCGGTAGAGAAGATCTTATACCCGAAATGTTCCTGAGTTTGATCAATAAGATCGAAACATCGATGGAGGCCGACATTTCTGTCTTTAAGTATTATGTAGAAAGACATATCGAAGTAGATGGCGGACATCACTCTCAATTAGCGCTCGAAATGACCACTGAACTTTGTGGGGATGATCTTCAAAAATGGAATCAAGCCCAGGCAGCCGTAGAGCAAGCCCTTCGTTCTCGCGTGCAGTTGTGGAGTGGTGCTTTGGAGCAGATGCAACAGGCACAGCTGGCGTCTGCAAATTAATTTAATCAGTTACCCTTCCACCCGCATTGATCCAGGCGGTGATCTTTTGTCTCTCAGAAAGAGGCAGAAGTCCACTTTGAGGCATGGGCCCTCCGGTACCATCCACGGCTCTTACGCGAATGCGTTCACGGGCAGAAACGATATTGCAATCTGCATTCAGGTTTACCCCGCCATTGGCTACATTGGCATTATGGCAGTTAACGCAGTTCGATTGAATGAGCGCCTTTACTGCGGTAAACAAAGGACCCGCGGCTCTTTCCGTTACCGAAATGGAGTTTTGCAAAGCGGTACAACCATTGGCATCTCTTACGGAAATACTGTAGGTGCCCTGATTTAAGTTCGAGAACACATTGCTGCTCTGAAATTGGCCGCTGGTATTTAAACTATAACTATAAGGGGGTGTTCCGCCGGTCGCCGCTACTGAAATAGATCCGCTGGCCGTTACACACGGGGTAACGCCAGAAGGTGTAGCGGTAATATTGATCGTTACACCGGTGCATCCTCCGGTAGCCGTGAGCGTAAAACTCGCAGTGCCGGTACATCCGTTACTGTTCTTTGCTGTGATCGTATAAGAGCCCGGCGCCAGGTTAGCGAACTGACCCGTGGCTTGAAAAGCTCCCCCATTCAAACTATACGTAAAACCCGATCCGCCGCTGGCCGTGGCAACTATATTACCATTGTTGCTGGAACCGGTGGGATTGGTCGTTGTTCCGGTAACGCTAACGGTTACTCCAGCACAAGGATCATTAGGGGCCGGTTCTCCTTTTGAGCAACCATAAATGCTAAGGGCCAGCATAATAAAAAAGGTCAGCCAACTTGCGGCAGTTGACCTGGGCATGGCGACGCGGGAATGTTTTTTCATAGTTGTGATTTACTTTTCTTCTTCTTTAGAAATACTTTATGATCCGTAGCTGCTGTTGTCTGCCGCCTATGTAGCGAAAGGTCTTACCATCGTAGTAGCCATCTTCTTCTAACATAATGCGTACTTCTTTACCCCACTCCGAAACAAAAGTAGCCGAGTTAAGTTCAATAGAGTAGGCCGTATTAGGGTAAACGGGATAGTCTCCACTACCGGGCACGCCCTGTTGCTGATCCCAAAGTCCAACAGTAGGACCCGCAGCATGGCCGTGTAATCCCAGTGGGTGCGTATAAATACTAGGTTTAATTCCCTCGGCTTTTGCTTGAGCGAGGGCTGCGGCAAGAATTTGATTTCCCGTTTTACCACTGGTAAACTGTGCGGTGAGGATGTCTTGTAGTCGGTTGCTCGATGCCAATGCTTTTTTGAGTGATGCCGGAGCATCGGTCTCATCGGGGCGCAGCACATAGGCATGTTGCTGAATATCGGTATTGAGCCGCAGGTAGGTAATGCCAATATCAACATGCAGTAGATCGCCGGGCACGATCACTTCGTCTTTAGGTCTATTCGAAAAACTCCGCAGGTGTTCGAAGTTGACCGAGTCGCTGCGCTGTACCGATACCGAAGGATGAAACCAGGTGCTCAATCCTAGCGAAGTGATGCGTTGGCGAAACCACCAGACCAGATCGTCGGTCGTGGTAATACCAGGGGTCACCACCTTCGACGAAAATGCCTCGGCAATAATCTCGTGGGTAATGCCTACCAGTTTTTGATAGTAATTTAATTCGCGGGGCGTGCGGGTCTCGAGCCAACCCACTGCCAGCGGTTCTGCCGATACTACTTTTGATTTGAAAGAGGCTGGCAATTTTTGCATCAGCATTTCGTAGTGGGTGTGGTCTAGGCCGTCGGCATGCCCAAAGTGCGCAGATGTATTGATGCCAATACGCATTGGGTTCTTTTGCTCGATAAGATCGATGAGCGCATCCCACTGGTCTGGAAACTTTTTCATGTCCCAGGCAGCTTTGATCGCGCTACCTACATCGTAGCGCGCAATGGCCAAACGGTCTATCTTTTTTTGTGCGGCATTGTACGAAAAGACCAGCATGGTCGTTCTTCGCGCACTAAGCCAGGTCGAGGGCAGCATGGTTCGTAGCACCGGATCTTCGTTGTATTCCCGAGAGATCAGTATCCACATGTCGATACCGGTTCGCTCCATTAAGCCGGGTAAAAGGGTAGTAAATCGTTCTTCTAAGATCTCGTCGACGATCTTGCTTTGCTCGCGTTCGGAGAGCACGGGTTGTGCCATGGTGCCGGATACTGCCAGAAAAACGCTGAACAAGATTAGTAGCTTTCGCATTACAGCTGTATTTAGATTAAAATCAAAATAGAATTAAAGATAGAATCTTTTATGGTAGCGGATAAAGACTGGCATAGGCACTTATGTAAAGTCTCCGCATTTAAAAGTTGAAATTCAATGTCTTGCTCGGACAGCTTTCACTATCGTTCGGCAGTTTGTGATGTGCTCGCTAAACGCCGATTGCGTTTTTTTGCTGGATTTTTATTAACAGTCGGGTAATAAAATGTTAAACAATCTCTACTAACGACTGTTAATTTTGAGTAATCAAATCTCTTATTGCTAATATAAAAATTGCTTGTTTATGAAGGAGCGTCTACTTTCCAGTCGCAGAAAGTACTTGTCTTCCCTGCTATTTGTTCTTTTCCTTTTTGTTGGCGCTACTCTTTCTGCCCAGGTGGTAGTAAAGGGTAAGGTGGCCGATCAGGGAGGTAGCGCACTCTCCGGAGTATCCGTTACCATCAAGTCTACCGACCTAGGTGCCACTACCAACGAGTCGGGTGCTTACTCTTTTGTTGCCAACCTTAAGCCAGGTAACTATGTGCTGGTCTTTTCCAGTGCAGGTCTCAAAACGATCGAAAAGAAGATCACCTTGCCCGCCTCGGGAGAATTGGTGGCCGATGCCGATCTCACAGCCGACGTGCTCGGTCTCGACGAGGTGGTGGTAACGGGTGCTACGGTCAGAACGTCGAAGAAAGAATTGGGAAATGCCATCTCGACCATCAATGCGCGGCAAATGCAGAATACCGGTGCTCAAAATTTAAGCGGAATTCTGAATGGCCGCGTAATGGGTGCCCAGGTAACACAGAATTCGGGTGATGCTGCCGGCGGTTTTTCAGTTCGTCTTCGCGGCGTGGGTTCAATCTTTGGAAGCTCCGAGCCTCTTTATATAGTAGACGGGGTCATTATCGACAATAGTTCTGCCAACGTTATCAACCTGAATGCGGATGCGCAAGGAAGCCGCATACAGGCCGGAACCAACCGTCTTGCGGATCTTAATCCAAACGATATTGAGCGTATTGAGGTCATCAACGGTCCTGCCGCTGCTGCTATTTACGGTAGCCGAGCTTCTAACGGGGTCGTTCAGATATTTACCAAGCGTGGAAAGTCGGGCAAGCCCCAGGTATCCTTTACCACCAGCGTAAACAGTAACTCGCTTCGCAAGCGTATTGAACTCAACGATTATCCATTTCGTTTTGGAATTGCCAGTGGCCCCGACCTCTTTACGGCCGGTGACCGTTTGACCATGGTAGGTAACCTGCGCCCCAATGCCACCGCTGTTCCAGGAACCGGACCCCAGGCACTCGGAGCAGGTCGATTAGACCGCGTAACTTATCCTGTAACCCGTTACGATTATCAAGACCAGATCTTTAACACTAGCTACGGTACCGATAATTTCTTGAGCGTTAACGGAGGCAACGAGGGTACCAATTATTATTTAAGCGCCAACTATACCAGCAATGGAGGTATTATCCGCAACACGAACTTTCAGCGCTATGGTCTCAAGGCACGTGTAGATAGTCGTCTTAGCCAGTGGGCTAAATTGGCCGGCGGCGTATTATTCTCTAACAGCCGCAGCAAAGACCTGCCAAACGGTAATAACTTCTTCTCTCCCATCTCTACTATGAATATCATCGATAACGTGTGGGATATTACCGCACGTGATGCGGCTGGTAATTTAAAGAATGTGGAGTTGGTGCGCATGAACCCCAACTCGGTGATAGAGACCTACAACATGCGTCAGAATACCAATCGCATGCTCAGCGATATGAAACTTACGCTTACTCCCTTAAAAGGGCTCAGCATCGATCTGACCACCGGTTTCGATACCTACGCTCAAGAGGGAACTACCATTCAGCCCCGTGTTCCATATGCGGGTGTAAGCGCCGCCTTCTTTCCTGATGGTTACGTGAGTGCTGCCAAGTTCAATTATTTTCAGTGGACCGGCGATGCGATCGTTTCGTACAAGACCGCTGCTCTTAATAACGACCTGCAAAGCACCACCACCGCGGGTTACAGCGCTCAGTACATCAGTAATAATTTTCAGGCGCAAGAAGGACGTGACCTGCTTCCATTCGTAACGACCATCAACGCGGCACAGAATTTCTTTAACCTGCCCGTCGATAATCGTTCCGAGCAAAGCATCTTCGGTTACTTCTTACAGCAGACCCTGGGATATAAGAGCAAATTGTTCTTAACGCTGGCCGGTCGCTTCGATGGCTCCTCTGCCTTCGGTGCCGATGCCCGCAATATTTTTTATCCTAAGGCTTCACTGTCTTATAATTTAAGTGATGAGGCCTTCTTTAAGAATGCTTCTAAGACCATCAATACCCTTAAGCTGCGTGCTTCTTGGGGTAAGGCCGGTAACCTCACCGGTATCGGTGCGTACGATCGCTTTACCACCTATCGCCCACAGGTATATACTGGTGGTGCCGTCGTAGCCCAGAACAGAGTGGGTAATCCTAATATTCGTCCCGAGATCAAGACAGAGTTCGAGACCGGTGCCGAGATGTCTTTCTTAAAAGGACGTTTGGGATTACAGTTCAGTATTTACAACCAAGAGATCACCGATCTGGTGCTTCCCTTTAGTGTAGCGCCCTCTACCTGAGCCTCTAGTTTGTTGGATAATGTAGGGGCCATGACCAATAAAGGGATCGAGTTGATGCTGACCGGTACACCCGTACAGCGCAAAGGATTCCGTTGGGATGCCAGCTTGCTGTATAATCGCAATCGCAACGAGATCACCGAGCTCTATAATAACGCACCCTTTATTTCTTTTGATGCCAGCGGTACACAAGGAGTACTGGTGGGTCATCCCGTGGGTGTTTATTTCATCAACTATTTTGCCCGCAACGCAGATGGTAGCTGGCTGATGCGCGATGTAAACGGATTCAGTCTTCCGCAAGTGGAGCGTGGTAATGCTGCCACCAATACGCCACAGCGCGATGCGAATGGTCAGCCGACCGGCACGCCTCTTCGTAAGGTGTTCGGAGATCCCAATCCTGATTTTAACATGACCATCGTCAATGAGTTTACCGTTAAGAACTGGAGTCTTCGTTTGCAGTTCGATGGCGTGTATGGTTTCGAAGTCTACAACTGGGATCGTATTACCCGCAACAACGTGGGGGTTGGTCCTTTGGCTGAGTCTGAGTTGCGTGGCGAAGTACCCCGTGGTACGGTGGCTGCCATTGGCGGATTTATTGGCCCTCGTATTCAGGAGTACCATGTGCAAGACGGAAGCTTTACCAAATTGCGTGAGATGGCCATTGGTTACACGATCAATAAGTTGAAATTCTGTCAGAACATGAAGATCGCCCTGGTCGGCCGTAATCTATTTAGTTTCGACAAGTACGACGAAGGATTCGATCCCGAGGTCAACTCTGCCGGACAAAGCATTGTGCGTGGTACCGATTTTGGTTCTTTCCCCATTCCTCGCGTGCTTCAACTTTCCATCACTACCAACTTTTAATTGAATGCATATGAAACAATACATTCTACTTCTTGCAGTACTGACCATGGGAATGGTCTCCTGTAAAAAAGATTATACAAACCCTAATGCGCCCACCGATAGTCAGGTGTTTAGCAGTGTGGACGGATTGACAAAAGCCGTGGTAGGGATCAAGCAGCGCTGGGCCGTAAATGGCGTCGGCGTAAGTAGTCTTTATCAAGCTATTTCTGCCTCGGGGCTTAGCACCGGTGAGCTGACCGTGCTCAATGCGGGTAATGCCGACCTGGCCCAGTTGCAAAACGGAGGCACCAACCTTGCTCCCAATAACGGTGTGCTGAACTCGTTTTGGACCACTGCCAATATCGTCAACAGTGAGGCTACCAAGATCATCGCCAATGTGGGAGTAATCGGGGATGTCAATTACCGGAATGCCGTACAAGCGTATGCCCACTTGTACAAGGCACTTGCCATTGGTACTATGGCGCAGTTCTGGGAGCGTGTTCCTGTAACGCCCGGCGCCAACGCCACTTTTAGTACTCGTGCCGAGGCACTGGCTGCTGCCACAAAATTGCTCGATGATGCCGCTGCTTTGATCGGTACCACCCCTTTGCCTGCCGCATTCTTAAGCCAGGTAGGTAGTGAGATCGATGTACGCAACACCTTGATAGCACTTGCGGCTCGTTTCTACATTATGTCGGGCAATAACGATCTGGCCCTGGCCCGCGCCAGCGCCGTGAACCTGGCCTCTCGCAGTGTTTATTTTTACAATACACTCAACCCTAATCCGGTTTACCGCAGTTCGCTGATCACGAATAACGTGTATGGCATTGTAGCCAATTTTGGACTGACCGGTGCGTTGGCCCCTGCTGCCAACGATGGACGCATTCCCTTCTATGTGGTGCGTAACGCGACCAACGGATCTGGTTTCTTCCGCGATGATGCTACGGCTATTCCCATTTTTCTTCCGGGAGAGATGCTACTGATCCAGGCCGAGGCACATGCCCGCTCTAATAATTTAGCCAGTGCCATTACGGCCCTGAATCAGGTGCTTACCAAGACTACCGATGCATTTAGTCTGGGTGCTTCGCAGCCTGCTTACAGCGGACCCAGCACACAGGCAGCCGTGTTGCAAGAGATCTATCGCAATCGTTGCATGGAACTTTATATGAGCGGTATGAAATTAGAGGACAGCCGTCGCTTTGGTCGACCCGGTCCCGGCCAGGCCGGAGCCGAACGTACGCGGAATTTCTATCCTTATCCTCAGCAAGAAAGAGATGGGAATTCGAATACGCCAACAGACCCCGCTAATTAAGTTCTGATCTGAAATTCTTAAGAAGACACCTCTGAAAAGGGGTGTCTTTTTTTATGAATCTAGCAACTTGATGAGTGTCGCTACACTCAGGTATAAGGTGGCGATCAACACCAGTACGCCAAGTAGCGTCAATCCTCTAGGGTGTTGGTAAGTTCCCATCATTTTTTTCTGGCCTGCTGCCAGTAAGATTATGGAAAGCGCAAGGGGTAAAACAAATCCGTTTACCGCTCCGGCCAACAGCAGCACCGTAACAGGTTTGCCCCACAGCAGAAAAACACAAAGGGAAATAACGACAAAGAGCATCAACCACTTTTTATTCGTTGTAGATGTGTTTTCTTTTTCGCTGTAATTCAAAAATGAAATTGATGTGTACGCAGAGCCCACCACCGAGGTAATGGCTGCACACCACATTACTATTCCAAATAGTTTGAAGCCAATGGTCCCGGCCGCTTCTTTGAATACCGACGCTGCAGGATTTTCTGCGGCCAGCGAGATCCCTTTTGCGACTACCCCCAGCGCTGCTAAGAAAAGTAATATACGCATAACAGAGGCTAGTACGATGGCGCTGATAGCTGAGCGACCTACAGCTTTCGTATTTTCTTGTCCGGTAAGACCGGCATCGATCAAGCGGTGGGCCCCCGCAAAACTAATATAGCCGCCCACCGTTCCACCCACGAGTGTAATGATGGCAGTGAGATCGATGGTAGCGGGAACAAGTGTTCGGTGTAGCGCTTCTGTCACCGGCGGCGACGATTTATAAACAACGTATAATGTAAGCGCGATCATCAGTACGCCCAATAGGCGGGTAAAGGCGTCCATCCAGCGTAGTGAATCTTTTTGCCAAAAGATCAAAAGAGCGATCAGCGCACTAATCGAGGCGCCAATTTTAGGCGACCATCCGGTAAGGACCTCTAATCCCAACCCGGCTCCTGCCAGGTTGCCGATGTTAAATGCCAATCCTCCCAGCACGATCATAGCGCTTAGTAACGAACCCGCACCCGGTAATACGTTGTTGGCCACTACCTGCGCACGCATGCCGCTGGCACATACAATTTTCCAGATCGTTAGTTGTGCCCCTATGTCCAGCAGAATCGAAATGAGGATTACAAATCCGAAACTCGCAAGTAGCGTATTGGTAAAACTGGCTGTTTGCGTTAGAAATCCGGGACCTATGGCCGAGGTCGCCATCAAAAAGGCCGCACTGACTAGAACGCTCGTTTTTTTTATTTTCTTATTTACTTCGGTCATAAGCAGATTGGATACTGATGTTCTCTCTTTCTAGTTGCGACTTGAGTACCCTTGCAAAGGCCAGTGCCTGTGGGCCATCACCATGAATACAAAGGGTATCGACAGAGAGCGAAATTATTTTTCCATTCAAGGAGGTGACCTCTTGCCGACGTATCATTTGTAATGCTTGTTCGATACAAGAATTTTCGCTGTCGATAAGCGCTTGCGGATGCGAGCGCGGGGTAAGGCTGCCATCATCTTGGTAGGTGCGGTCCGGAAAGCCTTCGTCGCAGTACGTAAGCTGGTAGTAGAGGGCCGCTTTTTTTAGCTCGCTATCGGGTGGCCCGTATAGTACCCACTTCGAGTTGATGGACGTTATTGTTTGTACCAGCGCCTCTGCCAAGGTCTTATTCTTTGCGGCCTCGTTATATAGTGCTCCGTGAAATTTGATGTGTCCGATGGGATACTGTTCTTTGTTCGCTATGTCGCTTACCAATTTAATTTGTTCAGCGACCGAACGTGTCAGCGTTCGCAGGTCGATCGACATTACGATTCTTCCAAAGTTATTTCGATCGGGGTAAGAGGGATGAGCGCCAATGACAACCTGCTGCTCTTTGGCCAGCCGAATCGTACTTCGTATGGTGGCTTCATTGCCCGCATGAGCGCCACAGGCAATGTTCGCCGAAGTTATAAAGGGCATTATAGCAGCCTCTACGCCAGTTTCTTCGCCCAGATCGCAATTGATATCGATTGTAGAACGCATTTATAGTTTATAATACCTGAAAATTGATTTTTATGCCCGGGCGACATTGGGCGAGCACGGAGAGGTCGCTTAAGGCAATGCGGGCGATACGCGGGTAACCTCCCGTTGTCTGCGCATCGGCCATTAATACGATGGGTTGACCGGCCGAAGTTACCTGAACGATACCGAATGTTACCGGCGTAGAGACCAGTTCTTGGTCTTTGCTTATTTCTAGGGCGGGTCCGATCAGTGAATAACCCATGCGGTTAGAGTTAGCACCCACCATCCATTGTTGGCTAACAAAATGTTGTTTGGCTTGGTCTTTGAACCAGTCCCATTCGGGTCCCTGATGGCATTGAATGGTTACTTCTTGTCTGGTGAGCGCGGGATTATCCAACGCATTCTTTAAGAGGGGGTGGCTATTTTTT
>JBILFN010000037.1:0-14768 GCA_044351575.1 Chitinophagaceae bacterium | reverse complement strand
ACACGCTCGGGTATCGAACCAAAATAATGATCTTCTAATTGTTGGTTTTTAGCAGAGGAATGACCGTACACTGTACGACCGGTCATCAACAGATCGGGGCGGGCATTGAACAGCGCCTCGTCCATTACAAAATATTCTTGCTCCCATCCGAGTGTAACGGTCACTTTGCTTACGTTCTTGTCAAAGAAATTGCAGACGTCAGTGGCCGCTTTGCTAAGGGCCTCCGTTGCTTTTAACAAGGGCGCTTTGTAGTCAAGTGATTCACCGGTATAGGAGACAAAGATGGTGGGGATGCAAAGTGTCTTTCCATTTCCTATCTCAATAACAAAGGGTGGAGAAGAAGGGTCCCAGGCGGTATAACCGCGCGCTTCGAAAGTGGCACGCAAGCCTCCGCTCGGAAAAGAAGAGGCATCGGGTTCTTGCTGAATAAGGGCCGCTCCGTCAAATTCCTCAATGGCGGTACCATCACTCTTTAGTGTAAAGAACGAGTCGTGCTTTTCTGCGGTTGTTCCCGTGAGCGGTTGAAACCAGTGCGTATAATGCGTAACGCCCTTTGTTTCTGCCCAGGCGCGCATGCCGTTGGCGATCTGGTTGGCCATTTCGCGATCGATCTTATGCCCTGCCTTTACGGAGGCCCTCAAACTTTTAAAGGCCTCGTCGCTGAGAAACTCGCGAGCGGTCTTCATGGTAAATACGTTCGAGGCAAAAAAGCTGGTGGTCTTGTTGGGGCTGCCCACCTCAACGCTATTTTTATCGGACAATTTGCGGATGGCATCAAAACGTAGCGACATGTTTAAAATTTTGGGCAAAGCAACATAAAATATTCGATTAAGCAAATTTTTCGGGCAACAGCCATTAAAAAATGTGATTTTTTGGTGGATAATGGCAATTTTTCGGCATACTGGTCAAAAATATATTACATTATAAAAATAATTAATGTGTAGTGAAAGAGAACAACTTTTGCCTGTTCGCCGGTTTCTATCGTGTAGCTTTGTGCACCAATTGACACTAACCCCATGAACGTCACAGTCTCTACCGCCCAGCAGCTTCGCCTGACGGCCGAGGAATTCGATCTGATCTGTCAGAAATTAGGCCGTACTCCCAACTTTAATGAATTGTGCGCTTTCTCTGGCATGTGGAGCGAGCATTGCAGCTACAAGAATTCCATAAAGTGGTTAAAGACCTTACCTCGCGAGGGTGGTCGCATGTTGGTCAAAGCCGGCGAAGAAAATGCAGGATTGATGGATATCGGCGATGGCTTGGGTGTGGTCTTTAAGATCGAATCGCACAATCATCCTTCGGCCATTGAGCCCTTTCAGGGAGCCGCTACCGGCGTAGGAGGAATTCACAGAGATATATTTACCATGGGAGCGCGTCCAATTGCAGCGCTCAATTCGTTGCGCTTTGGTCAACTCGACGACGAGAAGACAAAACATCTGCTCTCGGGGGTCGTACATGGAATTGGGCATTATGGAAATTGTTTTGGCGTGCCCACGGTAGGAGGTGAGATCTATTTCGATGCCAGTTATCAGACCAATCCGTTGGTCAATGCGATGAGCGTGGGCATAGTAAAAGCAGGCAAGACCATCTCTGCCACTGCTGCCGGTGTGGGAAATCCGGTGATGTTCGTTGGTAGCGCCACCGGAAAGGATGGAATAGGAGGGGCTTCTTTTGCCTCTGCCGATATTACGGCCGAAAGTGCCCAGGAGTTACCCGCCGTTCAGGTAGGTGATCCTTTTCAGGAAAAGAAATTATTAGAGGCTTGTCTCGAAGTGATAGAGACCGGAGCAGTGGTGGGAATGCAAGACATGGGAGCCGCAGGAATTATTTGTTCTACCGCCGAGATGAGCGCCAAGGGTGGCGTAGGCATGCGCATCGATCTCGATAAAGTGCCTACACGGCAGCCCAACATGAAAACGTGGGAATTATTGTTGAGCGAGAGCCAGGAACGAATGCTGCTGGTGGCCCAGAAAGGACAAGAAGAAAAGGTAAGAGAAGTATTTGAAAAATGGGACTTGCCCTGCTCTGTCATTGGAGAGGTAACGGATGATGGCATCCTTAATTTTTATATGCATGGGCAACTCGATGCATCCATACCTGCACACGAGCTGGTGTTGGGAGGCGGAGCGCCTCAATACGAAAGAGCCTACGAAAGACCGGCCTACTTTGAAAAGATCGCCACTTTTGATCCGTCCACTATCCCACTGCCTGCCGATCTGCGCAGCACGACCGAAAAGCTGATCGCATTGCCGACCATCGCTTCCAAACGCTGGATCTATCGTCAATACGATAGTATGGTGGGAACGGCAAATACCAATACCAATGCTCCTTCGGACGCAGCGGTGGTGGTCGTCAAAGGAACGACAAAGGGCCTGGCTGTAACTACCGATTGCAATAGTCGTTATGTGTACGCCGACCCGCGCAAGGGCGCTATGATCGCCGTAAGCGAAGCGGCCCGCAATATCGTTTGCTCGGGAGGTATTCCGCTGGGCGTTACCAATTGTCTGAATTTTGGAAATCCCTACGACGCCGGCGTGTATTATCAATTTACCGAAGCCATTCAGGGAATGGGAGAAGCTTGTCGAAAGTTCGAGACGCCTGTAACAGGGGGTAATGTAAGTTTCTATAATCAAAATCCAGACGGACCTGTCAATCCCACGCCCACGATCGGCATGGTGGGTTTGCTCGAGCAGATCGA
Source organism: Chitinophagaceae bacterium (assembly GCA_044351575.1). Taxonomy (GTDB): domain Bacteria; phylum Bacteroidota; class Bacteroidia; order Chitinophagales; family Chitinophagaceae; genus JJ008. Next base: position 12,070 of record JBILFN010000037.1, on the reverse strand, counting down.
TAACAAAATGACCTTGGGCTTTAAGAGCGAAGAAGACGAGATCTATTTGCTCGGAGCCATTACCAACGACCTAGGCTGTTCCGAGTATCTGCATCGCCTCTGTGGTGTCAGTTACTCACCCGCTCCCTATTTTGAGTTGGAGGGGGAGTATGCATTACAGCAACTGGTTTCTTCGCTGATCGCAGCCAAGCTGATCGCCAGCGCCCACGATGTGAGTGAGGGAGGGCTAATGACCACCTTACTCGAAAAAAGTTTTGTGGCCGGCAGGGGTTTTGTGGTCAAGAGTCCGGAGAGGGCGCACGACGGAAAGCCGCTTCGTGCCGACGCCTGCTGGTTTGGCGAAGGTCAAAGCCGGGTGGTGGTAAGCGTGCCGGTAGCCCAACGCACCGCATTTTTACAACATGTCGCAAAGGGGCCGGTTCCGGTTACCATGCTGGGTCGGGTAGAGGGCCATACGGTCTGCGTAGACGGTCAATCGTGGGGCCAGGTCAGTGACTGGCAACACCTTTACGATACGGCCATTGAGTCGCAGCTGTAAGGTTGTGCATAAGATCTGCATAGGGCTAGATCAATAATCCCTTACCTTTACACGACCTCCTGTACTTACCCTTACCGTTATTTTTTAAGGCTCAATAAAGTGCCCGCAGGTCAATTGATTGGTTGATTCCACAGAATAAAATTGATGCTGCATGTCTAAATTTATTTTTGTGACCGGAGGGGTCACTTCTTCGTTAGGAAAAGGAATTGTGGCTGCTTCGCTGGCCAAGTTGTTACAAGCGAGAGGTCTTCGTGTTACCATCCAAAAATTCGATCCGTATATCAATGTCGATCCCGGTACGCTCAACCCCTATGAGCATGGGGAGTGCTATGTTACCGAAGACGGGGCCGAGACCGATCTCGATCTGGGGCACTATGAACGTTTTTTGAATATTTACACCTCTCAAGCCAACAACGTAACTACCGGTAGAATCTACCAGACCGTCATCAATAAAGAACGCGAAGGGGCTTTCTTAGGAAAGACGGTACAGGTGATTCCTCATATTACCGACGAGATCAAGCGTCGAATGAAGTTGCTGGGGCAAACCGGTGAATTCGATGTGGTCATTACCGAACTGGGAGGTACGGTGGGCGATATCGAGAGTCTGCCCTTTGTGGAGTCGGTACGCCAGTTACAGTGGGAACTGCCCGAAGAAGATACTGTGGTGGTGCATCTTACCCTGATCCCTTATCTCAAGGCTGCCAAAGAGCTCAAGACAAAGCCCACGCAGCACAGTGTTAGAATGCTGAGCGAAGAGGGGGTGCATCCCGACATTATCGTATGCCGCACCGAGCGTTCGTTGAGTCCCGAATTAAAACGAAAGATTGCGCTATTCTGCAATGTAAAACCCGAGGCGGTCATCGAGGCTGCCGATGCAAGTACCATTTACGAAGTACCGGTGCTGATGATGCGCGAGGGCCTCGATACCATCGTGCTTAAGAAATTAAATCTGACGGCTACGCGCGAGCCCGATCTTTCGAAGTGGAAAGTTTTTCTGGATAAGCTCAAATACCCAAAAGGAAAAGTATCCATCGGCCTGGTTGGAAAGTACATCGAATTGCAAGACGCCTACAAATCTATTTTAGAATCGTTTATTCATGCCGGTGCTATCAATGAGTGCCAGGTGCAGATACACAATGTGCATAGCGAGTACATTACACCCGAAAACGTAGCCGAGAAGCTGACCGGTATCGATGCCTTGCTCGTGGCTCCCGGATTTGGCCATCGAGGGGTAGAAGGAAAGATCACGGCCGTGCGTTATGCTCGCGAGAACAAACTTCCTTTCTTCGGCATTTGTCTCGGTATGCAAATGGCTGCTATTGAATTTGCCAGACATGTGCTGGGAAAGACCGGGGCCAATTCTACCGAGATGGATCCGCAAACACCGCATCCTGTCATTGATTTGATGGACGAACAAAAGAAAGTAACTGCCAAAGGCGGTACTATGCGGCTGGGCGCTTACCCCTGCCACCTGGTCAAAGGAAGTCTGGCGCACCGCATCTATGGACAAGAGCAGATCAGTGAAAGACATCGCCATCGTTGGGAATTCAACAATAAATACTTGGCCGATTTTGAGGCAGCAGGTATGTTAGCCAGTGGTAAGAATCCCGATACCGGCCTGGTGGAGATCATCGAATTGACCGACCATCCATTCTTTATTGGGGTACAGTATCATCCTGAATTAAAAAGTACGGTCGAAAACCCACAGCCGATATTTGTAGAATTCGTTAAGGCGGCCCTGCAGCATGCTGCCGATCGATTGACGCCGGCTGCTGCCAGAGCCACCAGTCTGCGCTAAGCCAGTGCTCAGCGGGCGTTCCCTTATCTTTGTCGGCCCTTTACAAGCCAAACTACAAGGTCATGAACTTTGATCGCAATTCGGTTACCGGTTTTATTATTCTCGCTGTTCTTTTTTTTGGATACTTCTATTACACGAACGAGGAGCAGGCGGCCTATAACAAGGCCAAGGCTCGTCAACAATTTGTAGCAGACTCTATTGCCAAGGCCAACCGGCCGGTGGTAGATACAGCGGCCCTTCGTGCCGATACGCTCAGAGCCGACAGCCTTAACAGGGTGGCATCAGCCGGTTATTTTGCCAATGCCGTTTCGGCTACTCCACAAGTAGTAACGCTGGAGAATAAGCTGATGAAGGTGTCTTTTACCTCCCGCGGAGCGCAGGTAGCCGATGTGCAGCTGATCGAATTTGGTCAGCAAAAAGACAGTGCGCGTGTGGTACTAGCCAAGGGGCTTTACAACCAGATCAGCTATGCTATTCGAACAGGCGCCAACAGCACTGCGCAAACGGCCGATCTGTTTTTTACGCCGGCAGCGGTCACTACCGAGTCCGATGGTCGACAGACCCTTCGCTTTTCGCTGGTGTCTGCCGATAGTTCTGCGCCAACCTCGCTAACGCACGTATACACTATTTATCCTGACAGTTACCTCATTGATTTTTCGATCGAAATGCAGGGAACCGAGCGACTGCTTACACAGGGGCTCCTCTCGCTTCAGTGGCAATACGAGGCCTTTAAGCAAGAAGACGACATTGCATACGAGAAACAAAATACACAAGTTGGTTTCGAAGAAGGCGGCGAGTTCGACTACTTTACCATTGGCAACAGAACAGAGGTCCCTTTTACAAAGCCCGTGTCTTGGCTCGGGGTTCGTCAGCGCTTTTTCTTTGCTGCCCTGGCTGCTAAAAATTCATTTACTGCAGGTCAGCTTTCTTGGACCTTGCCGAACGATTCATTGGGAATTGTTTTGCGCAGCACCGCTGCCGTTAAGGTTCAATTGCCCGCCAGCGGAAACGCAAAGGCCGAACTGAACCTATACTATGGGCCTTCCGATTACCAGGTGCTAAAGAAAATGCCCTATGGTTTTGACCGTATCGTCAATCTGGGCCAGGGTGTATATGCTTTTGTGCGCCCCATCAACAAGTACATCATTGTCCCCATCTTCGATTTTATGCGCAACCTGAGTGGGGCCAATCTTGGATTGGCCATTGCGCTGCTTACGCTCTTTATACGACTGGTCACTTCTCCGCTCACCTATTCGAGTTACCTGAGCGGCGCCAAAATGAAGGCATTACGTCCGGAGATCAATAAGCTAAAAGAAAAATTCGGCGACGATCAGCAGTCCATCAGCATGGAGCAGATGAAATTGTTCAGGGAGGCTGGCGTCAATCCGTTGGGAGGTTGCATTCCTGCACTGCTACAGATACCGATCTTCTTTGCGTTGTTCAGTTTCTTTAATTCAGAGATCGCGTTGCGGGGTGCTTCGTTCTTGTGGGCCCAAGACTTGTCTGCATACGATGCTCCCTTGCGCTTTGGGTTTACAATTCCGCTCTTTGGCGATCACTTGAGCTTATTCAATTTGCTCGCTACTCTTACCAGCTTGCTGATCTCTGTGTACAGCATGAGCATGAGTCCTGACCAAAGCAATCCGGTCATGAAGTACATGCCCTACATCTTTCCGTTCTTTATGCTGTTCTTCTTTAACAATCTTCCCTCGGCCCTTACCTGGTATTATACCGTATCGAACCTGATTACACTGGCCATGCAATTCGTAATTCAGAATTACATCATCGATCACGACAAGATCTTGGCGCAGATACAGGAGAACCGAAAGAAACCGAAGGCCAAATCAAAATGGCAACAGAAGCTAGAAGAGTTGCAAGAGCAGCAAAAAAAATTAAAGGACCGAAAATAATTGCAGTAAATTACTGTGTCTAATCGGTGCCGGTTCATGAACCTAAGATTTATTTTGCTCGTTGGGGGTTGCCTTTCTTTTGCCGCATCGCTGCAGGCGCAACGAAGGCTTACCGAGGCTACCCTTGTCTACAAGGTCTTTAGGGTAGAGGTAGATAGCGTGAATTCCCCCGCCGAAATAACCGAGCAAGCCCTTAGTACCTGCTACCTGAAGGGAGCAAATAGCCGAACCGATCTGGTTACATCGGTTGGAAAGCAATCCACCATTTTTATCAGCAAGTCGCCGCAGGTGGTGCTTTTGAAAGAATATGGCAACCAGCGTTATCTAAGCCGTATTACCCGCACCCAGTGGGAGCAGTCCAACGCTCCCTACCGCAATGCCCGCATTGACCTTAAGCCCGACACGCTTCGTATTAAAGGTTATCGCTGTTCAAAGGCGCTGGTTACCCTGGCCGATTCGAGTAGCTATGCTATTTGGTATACCAGCGAACTGCTGCCGCTTAACAGAGAATTTTTACCCTTGGCCAGCACGGTGCCGGGCCTCATATTATCCTTTGAGACCCTGATGAGCAACAATAAGGTGCGTTACGAGATAGATCAGATCATTATGGCTCCGGTGCCACAGTTGCTGTTCGATATACCCGAGTCGGGGTATCGGTTGTTAGAACAATAGCAGAAAAGATCAAGGTTTGCGCATCGAGCGATTGCCCAGTTCGAGCTTGAGCTTGTTGACCAGAACGTTTTTGCGAAGCGGCAGCGTAAATGAGTTCTTGCCGACCTTCATGGTCACATCGGTATTTAATGTAACTACGCGTTGTTGTTGGGGAGCCAGCACGGTATTACCGCGAAAATTGTATCCCGATCTGAGCGTAAGCGATCCGTCGAATCCGAGCGTACGGCCACTCAATAGTTTTCGGGTAGCGGTCGATTGTCTTTTTTTGCCATCACCCAGCGTGGCATAGGCGGCAGCTCCAACAAGCAGAAGGAGGGCCAACGCCAGCATTCGTGGGCTGAGAAGTAGGTGATATGGGTTTCTGCGCTTACGCATCTGTTGCAAAAATACAAAACAACAAATTTGTAACAAAGTTGATTTTTTAGCCTCATTTTTAACGCCATTTTTGCTATTGTTGTACGGCGGACGGCTGGCGATCGGGTGGCGGGCCGCACCTTCGCCCATAATGCACAGGTGGGGATAAAACCCTCATTCTTTGAACGATATTTTTGTAGTAAATTGTTGAAAACAAAGCAAAAGCCATGGCAGAGCATACCCCCAGCGAGGAGAGAGAGGAAATGGCTGAGCTGCTCAGCCAGTTCGAGCAGCTGCGCGCCGGCAACGGACACTCCTTCTTGGAGGAAGACGCGTTCGAAAAGATCATCGATCACTTTCAGCAAAAGGAACAGCTCGACAAAGCCCTCGAAGCCGCTAACTTGGCCGTGGAGCGATTCCCCTATTCATCGTCACTGCAGATCCGAAAGGCCGACATATTACTCGTGCACCGCCGCTACCGCGAAGGATTAAGGGTGCTCGATCAGGCCCATTTACTCGATAGCCGCGATATCAACATCTACATACTGCGCACCGACGCTTATTTGGCCCTGGACCAGCAAGAGAAGGCCGTGGCCTTGTTAGAGGAGGCTCTTCAGCATTTTGAAGGAGAGGAGAGGGTAGAGCTCTTGTTCGAGCTGGCCGATGTCTACGACGATTACGAAGATTTCGATAAGGTGTTCGATTGTCTCAAAGGAGTTTTGGAGGTCGACCCCATCAACGAAGAGGCCTTGTACAAAATTTGTTTTTGGACCGATTTTACCGGGCGCAACGAAGAGGGAATAAAGTTGCACCTCAAGATCCTTGACGATCATCCTTACAGCGAGTTGGCCTGGTTTAATTTGGGAGCCGCATACCAAGGGCTCAAGCTCTACGAAAAATCGATCGATGCCTACAAATATGCAGTGGCCATCGAGGATAAGTTCGATTATGCGTACCGAAACATGGGAGATGCATTTATCAGGCTCAGAAAATACCGGGAGGCTATCGAGGTGCTCGATCGGGTGCACGAGCTGGCCAAACCCGAAGATGTTATCTACGAGGCCATAGGGTATTGTTTCGAGAAATTGAAGCAACCTGCCCAGGCCCGCTTCAACTATCGAAAGGCCTCTCATCTTAGGCAAGAGGATAGTCGCATACTTTACAAGATCGCCTGCACCTATTATAACGAGCAACGGTGGGAGGCGGCCTACAAGCAGGTAGATACTGCCATTCGTATGCACCGTAGCCAGTTCGATTACCAATTGCTGGCCGGCGAGTGTTGTGTGCAACTAGGGCAAACCAAAGAGGCTGTGCAGCATTTTATGCAGGCCGTTCGTGCCAAGCCTCGCAACAAGGCCGGTTGGGAATCGCTCATTCGTTGTCTTTATCAGGCCGAGTGGTGGGACGAGGCCCAGTTACAAACTTCATTGGCATTGCAGGCCACCAAGGGTAAGCCCTTGTTTCTGTACTATAGGGCAGCCATATTGTTCGGCGCCGGTCAATCGAAAGAGGGGTTGTTGCAGCTCGAAGAAGCGCTGCGCCAAGATGCCAAGTTGCTGAGAAGATTCGTTTCGATGCGCCCCTCTATTTTGCAAAATCCGCAGGTGGTCGATCTGCTGGCCCGCTATAAACGAAAGCGCTGACGGGTGTATTTCGTTTTGTAATTGGTATTACATTTGCAGCTATGAATTATCATCTTTCGCAGATGCCCGACCGGCTGACCAAACCTCGTGTGTCGGGGCTTACCATGGTCATGGACAAGGGGCTAAGCACCGACGAGGCCAAGCATTTTATGAGCGTATCGTACCCGCATGTCGATATTGTGAAGTTAGGATTCGGCACCTCGTATGTTTCGCCCAACCTGCGCGAGAAACTTGAGCTCTATCGCTCTTACGACATCCCGGTTTATTTTGGAGGGACCCTATTCGAGGCCTTTTTGATCCGGAACCAGTTCGACGATTACATCAGTGTCTGTAAGGAGTTCGGCATCTCTTACATGGAGGTCAGTGACGGGTCCATTACCATACCACATGCCGAGAAATGCGGTTACATAGAGAAGCTTACAAAATATGGTACCGTGCTCAGCGAAGTGGGTAGCAAAGACGCCGCGCATATTATTCCTCCTTACAAATGGATCGAATTGATGAAAGCCGAGTTGGCGGCCGGCTCTAGCTACGTGATCGCCGAGGCACGCGAGGCGGGTAATGTCGGTATCTACAGAGGCAGCGGCGAGGTGCGCGAAGGGTTGGTGCAAGAGATATTGACGCAGATCGCCGGCGAAAAAATTATATGGGAAGCTCCTCAAAAAGCACAACAATTATATTTTATCGAATTGCTGGGTTGCAATGCCAACCTGGGCAATATTGCTCCGACCGAAGTTATTCCACTCGAGGCCATGCGCGTGGGTCTTCGCGGCGACACGTTCCATTTTTACCTTACGCCCAAGAGCTGAGCACATGCGTAGTTTCGGGTTGATAGGAAAATCGCTTACGCACTCATTTTCTAAACGTTATTTCTCAGAAAAGTTCGAACGCGAGTCAATCCTCGATGCGCGTTATGAGCTCTTTGAGTTGAACACCATCGATCAGCTAGCACTGTTATTGCAAGCGCGGCCCGATCTAAAAGGGCTCAATGTGACCATCCCTTACAAGCAAGCGGTCATGCAGTACCTAGCCGGTCATCAAATTCCTGAAGAGATAGGGGCTTGCAATTGTATTCGAATCGACCAAGGGCGTTGTGTTGGATATAACACCGATTGGATAGGATTTGAGCGCTCCCTTCGTCCGCTGTTGGAGCCTCGCTACCGGGCGGCATTGGTCTTGGGAACGGGCGGAGCCTCACTGGCCGTTACTTACGTACTGCGCCAACTGGGAATTCCCTTTACGCAAGTTGGAAGAGCGGTAGATACAAAGGCAACCGTAACCTATGCTCAATTGTCGGATGCGGATATACAGGCGCATCAGCTTATAATCAATACTACACCGTTGGGCACCTTTCCTGATATTGATTCTTTGCCGCAGCTGCCCTACCAGGCCCTTGGGGCAGGGCATCTGTTATACGATCTGGTATACAATCCTGCCGTAAGTGCTTTTTTGAAGCAGGGAGTAAAGGCCGGCGCCCGCATCAAGAATGGCGAAGAAATGTTGCAGCTGCAGGCCGAAGAAAGCTGGAAGATCTGGAACGCGTAAAGCACTGTTGATGGGCGGCACTACCGTGTCAATCGCTGCGCTATGTCTGTTGGCAAGTCTACTACTTTTTTCTTTTCGTAGTCGTAGCATACCATCGTGGTAATGGCCAATACGGCCAGGGTGGGTTTGCCATCGATCTTGGTCTCGAGTTTATAAAAAAGATCGAATCCCTTGCTGGTAAAATTCTCGGCTTGTACGGCAGCCCTAAGTGGATAGCCATAATGCAGTTCGCAGCGTAATTCTAGCTGCGCCTTGGTCAAGATTAGCCCGGCCTCTCCGACTTGCAATTCACTGTATCCGCGGTCGGCCAAAAATTGCACCCTGGCTTCTTGCAACAGCGCCAACACACGGTCGTTGCCGACATGTCCGCCATAGTTCAGATCGGTAATGCGCAGCGGTATGTCGCAGTAAAAAGAGAATTGTTCGGGCAGTTGCGATTTGAGCGAAGACATGGGTGCGTTTATTTAGAGAGCAGGTAGTGTTTCAATTGATCGAAAGCTTTTCGGCGATGGCTGTAAAAATTTTTCTCTTCGAGTTCCATTGCTGCAAAACAGCGGGTCGATCCCTCGGGAATAAACACCGGGTCGTACCCGAATCCTTTTTCTCCGGATATCTCTTTGGCAATATGTCCTTTGCAGACGCCTTCAAAAAACACTTCTTTTTCTTGCTCTATTAGGGAGATGACGGTTCTAAATTGGGCGGCTCTGTTCGCCTCTGAGCCTAGCGTAGCGAGTAGTTTTGCCATATGCTGCTCGGGAGTGGCCGAGGGTCCGGCATAGCGAGCCGTGTGTACGCCCGGTGCGCCACCCAGGGCCTCTACCTCCAATCCGGTGTCTTCGCTAAAACAGTCCGATCCGGTCAGTCGATAGATGGTTCTCGATTTTTCGAGTGCATTGGCCAAAAGCGTATCGTGCGGCTCTTCGATGGTAATATCAATGCCTGCTTCTTGCAGTGTAACAAGGGTAAATGAGTTATTGAGCAGCGACCGCACTTCTTGAATCTTGTGCGTATTATTGGTGGCGAAGATCAATGTTGTCGAACGCATGTAAAAAATATCAGAGGTTGAAAAGTCTTTTCAGCGATGCCCAGCATTGTTTTCTCTCTTCGGTGTCACCGGCCAGCAGAGAAAGGGTGGGGGCATGCATAAACGTACATCCCTTTAAAGCTTGCAGTTGGTAACGTGGAAAATCGACCGGCAGCCCCCAATCGTTTGGGGTAACGCCAAAGCAAAGTACCATGCGGGGCGAAAAAAAAGAGAGCACTTCATCGGGTTGAGCCACAGGGTAAGTGGCAGTGTTAAAGACCGCCACATCCTCCAGGGTCAGTTTACAGGCATTGAGCAAACGGGTCAAAAAGGGCAGGTCCTCGTCGGTCAAAAAGGGCGCCTCCGCTTGATTGACCACTACCAGGATAGGTTTGGTCCTTCCTCCCAGCCACCTGAATCCCTGCTGTTCGTTTACCAGAACGCCTTGGTACAGATTGGCCAGCAAATGCTGGTCCACTATCATTTTGTTCAGTTCCAAGGCCTGTATTTTTTTGTACTAATAACTGTTAGTTTTTTTTCGTTTCTTCGCCGCTGTAAAAATAGCAAAATATGACAGCTGCTATGGATATCAAGATAATTCGGGCCGCCAGTAGCAAGTTAATGGGGCTGGACCTCAAAGGGATCGCCTTCGGAAAATATTTTTCGGATCACATGCTCGAGGCCGATTATTTCGACGGCCAGTGGCAGTCTGCCGTTATCAGGCCTTATCAGCCTTTGTCACTAAGCCCGTCGGTAGCTGCCCTGCACTACGGACAAGCCATTTTTGAAGGGATCAAGGCCTATAAGGATCCCAAGGGGCAACCCGCCATTTTTAGGCCGCACGATAATTTTATTCGGTTTAATGTATCTGCCGAGCGCATGGAAATGCCCTCCGTGCCCGAGGAACTTTTTATGAAAGGAATGTTCCAGCTGGTACAGCTCGACCAGCAGTGGATACCACCCTATACCGATCATTCCTTGTACATCAGGCCGTTTATGTTCTCGAGTGATGAATTGATCGGTGTGCGGCCCTCTGATAATTACAAGTTCTTGATCATATTGAGCCCAACCGGTCCTTATTACGCAGCCCCCATGAAGATCTGGGTCGAAGAAAAATATGTGCGCGCTGTTAGCGGTGGTGTGGGCTACGCTAAGTCTGCCGGTAACTACGGTGGCGCCATGTACGCTACGGCGCAGGCCAAAAAAAGAGGGTACGATCAGGTTTTGTGGACCGATCCCTTTGAGCATAAATATGTGCAAGAGTGCGGAACCATGAATGTCTTTTTTATTATCGGTAATACGGCCGTTACCCCCGACCTAAAGGAGGGAACGATATTGGCAGGCGTTACCCGAAACTCGGTTAAGACCTTGCTGCAAGAAAGAGGGCTGCGTGTCGAAGAGCGCCCCATCGATATGGCCGAGGTAATAGCAGCCTATAAGAGTGGAACCCTCAAAGAAGTATTTGGTACCGGTACCGCTGCCACCATTTCGCTGATCAAAGAATTATGCTATAAAGACATGTCGATGCAATTCGATGTAGGCAGCTGGACCACGGCTCCGGCTATCAAGCAGCAGTTGACCGATATCCGCGAAGGACGAATCGAGGATACGCATGGGTGGATGCAGCCCGTTTAGTATTTACATAATTGTTATATTCGAGGGTCGCCTTGTGCGGCCCTTTTGCTTATGCGGAAATCTCTGTTGGTGCTTTTCTTGTTTACGGGCTTCTGTACTTCCTTGGTGGCGCAGTTTACGCCTGTTAATTTAACCGGCTTCAATCACGACGTGGTGGCCGAGTCGGGAACCAGTTCGCTGGCGGTTACGACCACGCAGATCGATGGGCCCAATGTGACCGCCTCTAACAGTGTGCTCTACTCTGCAGCCTTCGCTGCCAACAATGCCATTACTGCCGGCGGTTTGCCCGATGCAGGTACGTTTAGTTCTACCACCGCAGGGTCGTATGCATTGGCTTCATATACCGGCAACAATGCGCTGATCGTGCCCCGCGGTCAAAGCGGAACGCTCTCGCTGCAAACGCCCGCGGCCTACTCCAAGATCAGGATACTGGCCTTTTCTGCAGAAGCGAACACGGTAGCCTGTTTGCTCAATGTTAGTTTGGGATTTAGCGATGGAACCATCACGCCGTACCTGACCAACTATACCTTGTCTGATTGGTTCGGGGGTACGCTCAATGTGGCTGCCCAAGGAGTTGGAAGAATCAAAAGGCAGTCGGCAGGGCCCTATCCACCAGAGGGCATCTCGCAGAACAATCCTCGTTTTTATTATATTGAAATAACCCTTGCCTGTTCGGATCGGTCCAAATTGTTACAGACCATTCGCATCAACAATGTTTCTTCGGGTACCTCGGTTTATCCCAATGCTGTTTTTATGGCATTGTCGGGCGCTGCATTTGCCCAGAGTATTTCTCCGGTCATTACGGCTGCTGATTGCACGGGTCCCACCGGATCGATCGCCCTTACCGTTAATGGACTGAGCCCCTTTACCTACGTATGGAATACCACCCCTGCTCAAACCTCGGCAACCGCTACCGGTCTTGCACCCGGCAATTATAATTGCACCATTACC
>JBILFN010000036.1:0-14858 GCA_044351575.1 Chitinophagaceae bacterium | reverse complement strand
TTTTTCCAGCCCACGATCAGGCGGCTGCCGTACATAAAGTCCCAGGTATAAAAAAGATCGAGGTTATAGGCATTGTAATTATTGTCGTTACCGGCAATAAACGCCCGATCGATCCAATAGCCCTTAGGGTCGACGTTAAAATATTTTTCGTAGCGTACACTACTCCAATAGTGCCTGGCCCTTAGCGTCAAGAACATGCGCGGTGTAAAATTATAGAGCCCCGATACCAGCGTTGTAAACTGTTTAACATCGCGCCATCCTACGATGGGGTCACCATTGGCTTCTCTTCGAAAGGCATAACCGACATTTCCATTGTCATTGCTGCCCGACCCCGACCATTCGATGCTCAGCCGGTCATTAAAGCGAAATCGTAACGAGAGCTCATAGTTGATGTATTCTGCATCTTTAAACGAAGGGGTCTGCCCCATCCCCGCCTCGACACTTGCATACAAGCGCTTTCGACTATCGGTACTTCCGCTAAATCCCACATAGTGCCAGGGCATCATCCTGATCATGCGCCCGGGCGTACGCAACTCAAAGTAGTCATGTTGCCACACCGGTTTTGATTCGTAGGTAAGCGAGAGGTCCCAAAAGTTCTTGAAGAAATGAAAAACAGAGGCCCCCATCTGTATTTCTTGCCAAACGTTGGGTTTATAGAGTTGACGGTTAGTAAAGCGAAGCGAATAGCGGTAGCTTAAAAAATTCTTGGTGGGGGTAAACTGATTATAACTTATTTGCGCGGCCGTGGTTATCTCGTTGGGCGCCTGTAAGAATCCGAGATCGTTGGGATCGTAGCGATCCGATTCAATATTGTTGCTTACGTTGAACTGAACTTTTCCGCTTACTTTACGAAGGCTCAATGTGGTATTGAAACCATCGTAAGGGTTTGTTCCCAAAATCTTGCTGTATCTACCCGTTCCTACAATACCGTAATTGTTTTTCTTGTCGTAGAGGGCAAAGTCGAGTGCCGATACGTTGGCGTCACGAGCCAGCCCGCTTCGTGTTACATTGGTATTGGTAAACGTAACCGACGATCTTCCTTTGAGCGCCTGGTCGATGACCACCAAACTATAGTTGGTAAGTGGTTCCGTTTCTATTGACTCGGTTGCGCCGGTTGTTTTGTTCAAGACAGAGGCGGTCATCGGGGCGCTTACCGCATTGAAGACACCAATGCCCAGATTTTTTTTATTTCTTCCCGAAAATTTAGAGGCATTGATAAGTTGTGTTACCCCGGGGTTCTTGATGATCTCCAGAGTAGGGTCGTTGGCCACCCGGTTCTTTACTTGCCAGTATCCGGACGGGGTCAGGCCGATCCTTCTGCTATAAAACAGGCCGGCCTTATTAAAGAGTTCGGTGCCTTCGGTAAAGAAGGGGCGATTCTCTTGAAAACGCACTTCGAAGGGCGATAAATTCAGAATTACATTATCGGAGATCACTTGACCAAAGTCGGGTACCAGTGTTGCATCGAAGGTAAAGCTCTCGTTGACCCCCCATTTAACATCCATCCCTCCGTTGCGAAGCCATTCATTTATTACCCCCCGATTCGTGGGCGTGTTTCGAAATCCGGTCGTTACATACGGCAGGAACGAAAGCCGCAGCGCCGGCTCGATATTACTAACCCCCAGCAGATCGCCAAACTGATTTACGAATCCCGCCACATTCGGATCTACGGGATTCCAAAAACTGCTTTCGTTCAGCTTTCTGCTAAACCGCTGAAAGTTGATCCCCCATTGTTGCTGCTCGCTTTTCGAAAAACGAAGTGAGATATAGGGTATTCGCATTTCCAATGTCCAACCATCGGTGGTAAAGGCCACATTGCTTTCCCAGACCGCGTCCCAGCTGTAATCGCTAGGCAACCCAAACATCGATTGAATTGCCGGTGTTATTCTGGCATCGGATTGCACATTACGACTGGTTACCACAAACTGAAATCCGTTTTGGTCATCGTTATAGGTGTCAAGAAAAATAGAGAAGTAGTCTACGTCTTGTCGCTGCTCCCCATCGCGGGCGGTCAGTTGTTTACGTATGGTCTTTGGATCATCATAATTTTTAGCGGCTACATAAAGAGCCTCGTTGTCATATAATAACCAAACCTCCGTACGCAGTGTGGCCGGTTTTCCAAAGTCGGGAGAGTTGATAATAAAAGACGTGGCAGGTGTTGCCTGTAGCCAAACACTGTCCTTGAGCAATCCATCTATTTTAGGTGCTGTTAACGTGCGTACGGCCGATATGGTTTTTAGCGCAGGCGCAACGAGACTCTGTGCGGTTACGCTTTTTGATATCAAGAACAAAAGAACACACAGAAAACGCATCATAGCTGGCGCAAAATTCAGCTAATCTGGTGTAACCAGCTAATGTTTTTGTTATTTATGTAGCAATGGGCCGGTAAGCGGTTTAGCGGTTAAAACCACACCTACCATCCAATGCCATAATCTTCTCCATGGTTGCTGGAGCCACCCCAAAGGGTACCATTTTTCCAATCAAAGAAGATCGCATTGATGGGTCCCGACGTGCGGTCGTCAAAGCTGAGCCGGTATCCCATTTTGATAAGTGCGTTACGAACAGACTCGGGCGTTTTGTCGTGTAATAAAATATTGCCTGGCTTTGGTTTTCTATCCTTTAGCTTATTGCCCCCCAGCGATAACCAAAGTTGATTACTGTTGATGTTGGCAGCTTCGCAGGCTTGTTGCACCGTCATATTAAATTCTACCATATTCAAAAAGAACTGAAGTAGATTTTGGTCTTGTGTATCGCCACCTTGTACAGCAAAAGAGAGATAGGGTTTACCATCTTTTAATGCTAAGCTCGGGGTAAGCGTAACACGCGGCCGTTTTCCCGGCGCGATCACATTGAACGGATTGATCGCTTCGTCTAAAACAAAACTTTGTAATCGTTGACTCATTCCCACGCCGGTGTTGCCTGCAATGGTAGCGGGAATCCACCCGCCACTGGGCGTAATAGAAACGACCCATCCTTCCTTATCGGCCGCCTCGACAGAGGTGGTCCCTCGCCATAACCGATCTTGATACTCAGCCTTTGCCATGGCAATGGCTCCGCTATCGTGCGCGGGAACAAAATTGCGACCGCTGCTATCCACAAGGTCCAAACTCCTTTTTTTAAGCAATTCCATAAACGGATTTATTTCTTGCTGAAAAGGATAGGGGTCTCCGGGTCCGATCGACGGGTCATTACTTGTTTTATGTAGTTGTGCAGCCCGTTGTTTTGCATAGTCTTTGCTTAGCAATCCTTGCATAGGCTCGGCAGGAGCTACGAGCGGATCGCCGTAATAAAAGTCGCGATCGGCAAAAGCCAGGCTCATTGCTTGGTATACTGTATGAATATAGTCTGTGCTGTTGTAGCCCATCTTTTTCAGATCGAAATTTTCTAAGATATTGAGCGCTTGTAGCATTACAGGCCCTTGTGTCCATGATTGCAACTTATATACGTCGATGCCTTTGTAATTGACTACGAGCGGCTCTTCCCAGCGGGGCTCCCAATTGGCCAGATCGCTTTTGGTGATCAATCCGCCTTGTTCTTGGCATCCTCTTACAAATTCATCCGCAATATCTCCTTTGTAGAACCGATCGTAGGCGGCCATAATCGCTTCTTTTCGTGAGGCTCCCTTCTTAAGCGCTGCCTGTTCGCTTTCTACCATTTTGCCGAGCGTTCGTAGTAGGTCTTGCTGAATAAATAGCTCACCTGCGCGTGGCGCTTCGCGAGATTCACCCACATGCGGTAATAACACTTTTTTGCTATAGGGCCACTCCTTGATCCGTTGCTTGTTTCGCTCGATGCTATTGGCCGTTTGTGCATCTATGGGATAACCGGCCGCCAGCTCCATGGCCGGCGCTAAAACCTCTTTTAAACTTTTTGTGCCATATGCTGCGAGCATATAACAGATACCACCGGGTGTACCGGGTGTTGTTGCAGCCAGGGGTCCGTATTCGGGCGGAAACTCGTAGCCCCTCTCCTTAAAAAACGCAACGGTTGCACCGGTAGGCGCTACTCCCATCGCATTTAGTGCGATTACTTTTTTTGTTTTCGGATTATAGAGCAGGGCCTGCGTTTCGCCGCCCCAACTGAGCACGTCCCACATGGTGCAGGTGGCTGCCAACATAGCACAAGCAGCATCTACTGCATTTCCACCTTGTTGAAAAAGAGTTGCCCCTGCAGTAGCTGCCAGCGGTTTTCCGGTTATGGCCAACCAGTTTTTAGCATGTAAAGGTGGTTTTTGCGTTTGTTGTCCATCTACAACACCTGCTAAAGCAAAAAGCATGCAAAGGATTAAAAATTTTTTCATGGTGTTTATCTTATATATATTCAAATGTAATATCTATTAGGCGTTTCTTAAACTATGGTCAAGGCAGGTGTTGATATTGTTCTACAGCAACTTCCGGAGTGGAGGCAACAACGCATCGGGCTGGTCACGAACAATGCGGCTCGTACCTGTCAGGGACTTTCTTCCCGAAAGGCTCTTTTGGACAATCGGTTTAACCTTATCAAGATCTTTTCGCCCGAGCATGGTATTTCGGCTGCAGGCGCCGATGGCGCTGCTATGCAAGATCAGATCGATTTGCTTACCAACTTGCCCGTTATTAGTTTATATGGAGATAAACTGGCTCCTTCTGCTACCGATCTTTTAGATCTGGACCTCTTGCTCTTCGACATTCCCGATGCAGGAACACGGTTCTACACGTATTTGTGGACACTTTCATATTGTCTTGAGATCTGCGGAATAACCCAGACAACGCTGATCGTACTGGACCGCCCCAACCCGATCTCGGGAGACATTTCATTGGCAAGCGGTCCTTTTTTAGAAGAGGCCAGCTGTAGCTCATTTATTGGCCGATGGAGTATGCCCGTTCGGCATAGTTGCACGTTGGGCGAACTCGCCCTCTATTTCAATGCAGAAAAAAAGATCGATTGCCCCCTTCGGATAATATGTTGTAAAGGATGGGAGCGTCAACAGTTCTATGTAGATACACAGTGGAAGTTCGCGGCGCCCTCTCCTGCCTTACAGGGGTTTAAAAACATAATTTTTTATCCTGGCACCTGCTTACTCGAGGCCACGAATCTGCACGAAGGGCGCGGTACCGATCAGGCCTTTGCTTTGGTCGCCGCCCCCTGGTTAGATACTACAATGTTGCGCCATCAGTTAATGGCGCGAGGGGCTCTTGGTATAGATTTCAGTGAAGGAAATTTTATTTCCAGCAGCGGCCGCTATCGGGGTGAGACTTGTAATGCCTTATTTTTTTCAGTTGATGATCATCGACAATTTGATTCTGTATGGTTTGGTTTCTTGCTGGTAAAATGCATAAAAGATCTCTTCTCTTCTTTTGCGTGGGATGTTTATCCTACTGCGGTAAACCCCACCGGTCAACAGCATCTCGACCGTCTAACAGGAGTTAGCGGCAGCCAACAATGGTTCGACCTTTCTTTCGAGGAGTTTAAAGAACATATCCGCGACAAATGTTCTACCTCGAGCCACTGGGGCGATAAAATAACACCGTTCTTATTATACAGCTAACGCTTGCGAGCGTTATCGGCTAATTTCGGCCAACCAATTATACAACCACTCGCCAGCCTTATACGAAACTCCCAGTAGCATCGGATAGGCAAAAAACAACCAAGCGTAGTCCACTATTCGTAACCCGCCAAGCGCTTTAGAACCTTTTTGCATTAGCAGGTTAATAAAGTCATACCAGCCCACGATCCCCCATTTAGCGATGATGCCATTTAGCACGATAGCCCCTAGTAAGATGGCCCAACCGATCAAAAAAAGCTTGGTCATGTATTGTCCGATTTTTTATTTCTGTTCATTCTGCAACGATCACTACAATATCGAACCTCTTCCCAATTCTTTCCCCATTTTTTTCGCCAGGTAAAAGGACGCTGGCATACTATACAGACCTTTTGAGCCAAGTTTTCTTTTTTGATCTGTTTTTTCATAGCGACACCCCTTTTCAGGCTTGCATTCTTCTAGTGCCGGGGTAGATCGAAAAAATACCGATGGCCAATAACACCAGCGCCCCCATTCCCAGTGCCGTATAAGCGATCTCTGCAACATCTGCCATTCGCTTTACATAAATGCCATAAAAAGCCCACGTAACAGCGATCGCCAAAAACGGGTTGGCCAGCTTTTTCATGATCCAGGCGACAAGAATGGCTGCGATAATCAAGATGGCCAATGTAAAAAAGACCTGTAGCGAAAATGGGATCGACATCCTATACGAGACCAGCCATGTGGTTATATTAGCAATAGTGGCAATGCAGATCCAACCAAGATACACCCCAAACACGATCTTTGGCAAAAGCAGTTTTTCTGCATTGGCTTGCTGATTGATCATAGTCAGGGTCGTTAGCAGCGCGAACATAATAATAAGAGAAAGCCCAATATATTCCAGTTGCCAGGCTACGATCCATGCACCGTTCAAAAGGCAACTGATCGAAAACAAATAGCTATTAAAAAATCGGGTGTTCTTGTAGGCTGGTAAAAACTGGGCGATCAAGAAGATAAAGACCAGTGTATAGATCAGACTCCAAATTGCAAAAGTTTGATTGGCGGGAGTAAAGAGATTTGTATACTTATCTGAAAGCTCTCGAATAGACCTACCCCCCAGTTGAGTAACAACGGAGAGATAGTTTACGTATAATGCCGCTGCAAAGCCAACGATATTCAGCAGTTTGATCGATAAACCTTTGTTCATATTGCGATAGTTGTCTTTGTAAAAGTATACGATAAAATTCAAGTAATTTCGTACATAATTCTACTTTATAGTAAGGCTTGTGATCGTACTGACCAGAAGAATATCTTTTTTAGCACAGCTGGTGCTTTTTCGGGTGCTGCCGCTGGCTAGTCTGTCAAGCGTTTCGGCGCAATACAAAGACCTTGGCAGCTGGAATATTGTAAATATCCGTTACGCCCCTACCGATCGGTTAAGTTTTTTCGGCGAAGCCCAGTTGCGGTCTCTGCGCTTTTACGATCATTTTCATTACTATGAATATAAAGGCGGTGCCAATTTCAAGGTCAACAAAGGACTTCAGCTTTCGCTCGGAATGGGTAGCTACCAAACGTATAGAGAAGGGGGAAACTTTGTTGTTCCTAAAAATAATAACGAGTTCAGGCTTTGGCCACAGGTTGTATTGAATCAACAGGTGCTGGGACTCAAGATAGAGCAACGGTACAGGGCAGAAATGCGCTGGACCAGCAATGGGTATAGAAATCGGTTTCGCTATCGGCTGGGTACGTTTTATCCGTTTGGAAAAGAACGCCACGGATACAGGCCTTACCAGTTAAGTGTCAGTAACGAGTTGTTCTTTACAGACCGAGAACCCTACTTTGAGAGAAACCGTTTGCAGTTCGCTTTTAATTATAAGCCAAGTCGCAATACCACCTTACAGGTGGGTTACCTGCACCAATTCGATTACCGGATCAATGATGAGATCGGCCGTGATTTTTGGGTATTGGGCTTTTATATAGAACTTTTTAAAAGGGCCGATGCTCGAAAAATAGTCGAGCCGGGAATTAGAGAAGATTAGGCGACTTATCGGCTTTTTACTTTCTTGCTCTTTTTTAAGGATAGCATATAGTCCGCTACCTGTTCGATCTGCTTATCGGTTAGCATGTTCTCCCATGCCATCATAGGCGTGTTAGGTACTCCTTTTTTGATCGTTTGAACAATCGCTTTTTTAGTATCACCGTGTTTCCATTTTGCAGTGAGCAGCGAAGGGGCTTGTCCGCCTTCGAGGTTTTTGCCATGACAGGCACTGCAATAGTTCATATAGATCGCTGCGCCGGGATTATCATTCGTTTGTGCCGACAAGATGGGGATCGATACGGCGG
Organism: Chitinophagaceae bacterium; assembly: GCA_044351575.1. Classification (GTDB taxonomy): domain Bacteria; phylum Bacteroidota; class Bacteroidia; order Chitinophagales; family Chitinophagaceae; genus JJ008. The sequence goes on along the minus strand of JBILFN010000036.1, from coordinate 7,015 downwards.
TCAATAACAGAAGTAGTAATAGTTGCTTCATGTGTTTTCAATACATTTATTTGCCCTTGTAACCCAGTTTTTCGGGAGTAATTGGCAGGTCGCGCACTCGTTTACCGGTAGCATTATAGATGGCATTCGATATGGCGGCCGCCAGTCCAATAAGTGCAATCTCTCCCAATCCTTTGGCGCCTATCGGGTTGATGATAGGATCAGGTTTATTGACAAACCATACCGTGGTCTTCGGAATATCGGTATGCAAGGGCACGCGGTATCCTGCAAAACTGGCATTGATGATCTGCCCGGTGTTGTGATCGAATTTGAGCTCTTCTTTTAACGCCATGCCGATTCCGCCCACTACACCACCTAACATCTGGCTGCGTGCCGTGTTTTCACTGATGATCTTTCCGGCATCAGCTGTGGTAACCACCTCTTTGATCTTTATCTCCATCGTCTTTGGATGCACGTGCACTTTTACAAAGTGACACGAAAACGAGTTCGTGGCGTGTTTCAATTCTTGTGCGTTAGTACCCTGTGAGTCTTTGGTGATCTCGATCGAAGGCTTTTGGGCTTTCTTCATCAGTTCGGTAACAGATACAGTGTTATTTCCGGAAACAATCGCTGCATTCTTTACTTCAATGCTTTTCGTTTCTATATTCTTGAATTCTTCGAAATGGGTCTGCGCTAACTCTTGTAGCGATTTTTTTAGAGCTTCGCAAACCAGGTGTACGGCCGTACCGAGGGTAGAGGTGGTGGTTGAACCGCCTTGCGTAGGGCCAGGGGGCAGATCGGAATCACCGAGTGTGAATTTAATTTTCTCCATGGGCCACTGCAGGTTCTCTGCAGCGATCTTTATCATGGCAGTAGTGGTACCCGGCCCCATATCACTCACGGCACTTTGTAAAATGAGCGTTCCGTTGTCTTGCAAAATAGCCCGCACCGACGCCTGTCCACGACCAGCACCAAATACTCCATTGGCCATCCCGTAACCTACCAGCAATCCCTCTTCTTTTTTAGTGCCGGGTATTTGCGGTCTGTTACTCCAGCCGATCAATTCTTTCCCTTTTTCGTAGCAATCTCTTAGGTAATTCGAAGACCAAGGCAATTTTGATTCGGGGTTTACCTCGGGAAAATTTTGTAATCGCAGCGCTACCGGGTCTATCTTTAATTGATAGGCCAGATCGTCGATGCTGCTCTCGAGTGCAAAGCAGCCCGTAGCCTCTCCGGGTCCGCGCATCCACGTGGGTACGCTAACATCCAATGGAAGCAACTTATAACTGGTTTGTACATTATCACAAGCATACAAGAAGCGAGAGGCATTAACGATCCCTTCTCTAAAATCCTCATAGCGTGCCGTCATGCTGATTGCATTATGAACAATACTTGTAAATTTCCCGTCTGCTGCTGCTCCTATTTTAATCTCTTGCCAGGACTGTGGCCGGTAACCGGTAAGATTGAACATTTGAGGGCGCGTGAGCACCACTTTTACCGGACGCTTTAATTTTTTGGCGGCGATACAAGCAGCGGGCACATTGTGCCAACCACGAAGCGCATTTCCAAAAGCCCCTCCAACATAGTTGACAATCACCCTTACATTTTTGTCTGGAATGGCAAAAAGCCTTGCCAACGTTCCCTGCATCGATTTGGGCCCCTGGGTTTTATCGTATACGGTTAACTTATCGTCTCCTTCCCAGACGGCAATGGTGGCTTGCAATTCCATGGGGCTATGTACCTCTATGGGAATATTGTATTCGCCTTCAACTTTAGCGGCCGCTTCCTCAATGGCATTTGCTTTTCCTCTCGAATAGTTCCCGCTCGCTTTAAGTTTGGTAGCGTCTTTTCTTGCTTTATTAAAATCGGTTTCAAAAGCTTCGGCCTGGTATTGAATGCTGAGTAGCTGAGCAGCTGCATTTGCATTTTCGAGAGAGTCCGCTACCACAAGGGCAACAGGTTGCCCATAAAAACGTACTATATTATCATGCAATACTTTGAGACCCCACCATTGTCTGGGGTTTTTACTTCCATCGGTCAGTAGAGGTTCATAGCCTGGCGTAGTCGGACAATTTTTAAAAGAAATTATTTCTAGCACCCCTTCGGCAGCTCGTGCCGGACCCTCTTCGATAGAGAGGATCGTTCCTTTAGCGATGGTACTACAAACAAAAACGCCGTAGGCAATATTATCAATGCGATGCTCAGCGGCATACTTAGCACGCCCGGTTACTTTTTCGACAGCGTCGGCACGGGGACTGTCATTCTCAATTCTTATATTTTTTTTCATGTTAATCTGTTAGTGCGGTAAGGTTAGACGGGTTTTCCGGAAGCTTGTACCGATGCGATCGCATCTACGATATTTTGATAGGCGCCGCAACGACAAATATTTCCTGACATATACCGTTGAATATCCTCACGGCTACCGGCTTTCTTTTCGCGAATACAGGCTATACCCGACATAATCTGTCCGGGCGTACAATAGCCGCACTGCATTGCATCATTGATCACAAAGGCCTCCTGCAGGGGGTGCAGCTCATCTCCTTTGGCCAATCCCTCAATGGTCGTGACCGTTTTTCCATTATTGAACAAGGCCAGAGACAGACAGCTGTTCATCCGTTTTCCATCAATATGTACTATACAGGCTCCGCATTGACCCATGGCACAACCCTTTTTTGTTCCGGTAAGCCCTAGTTGTTCCCGCAAGAAGTCGAGTAAGGTTGACCGACTGTCTATTTCGGCAGTGCGTTCCACTCCGTTGACGATCAGCTTGATCTTTTCTTTAGGTGCCGGTGTTGGAATGACATTTTCTAGCGGAAGGGCTTTTACCAAAATGGTAGGAGCCAGGTAAAAAGCTGCCAGCGTTCCAGACTTTCTAATAAAATCGCGCCGGCTGTTTTGGTAGCAGTATTTTTCCATAGCTGAATGTTGCTATGAAGGTAGCAAAAATCAGACCCGAAGAAGCTGTCTCCTTTCAAATTTTGTTGTAGATTTAATGCAGCATTCATAGCACCAAAATCAACAGCCATGTCTACTTCTGTACCCTATTTTAGAAATGAACCCATTATGGTCTTACTGCTCGGTTTTCTTACCTGCGGTCTGTATTTAATCTACTGGAACATAAAAGCCGCACAAGTGCTTAACGCCGTAGCCGACAAAGAAGTCATCTCGCAACCCATTGCTATTTTTGCAGGCTGCTGTATGCCGGTCAATCTTTATTTCTACTATCTGGCAGGCAAAGAAGCCCTTCCCATGCTTTACGAAAAAGTGGGGGCTAACAAAAAAGACGAGACCATATTATTAATGATACTCGGATTGGTTTTTCCAATGGTAGCCGCAATGATCGTTCAAGGTGACATCAATAAGCTTTATAACTAGGCCCGAGCGAAAAAAGCTGTTGGGCATTGCTGCTGCGGCACTCACCTTACTGGTGCCATACCTGATTCATGTTTTCGATCATGGCGACATAGAGCAGGCGCAATCACTTTGTGTCTTTAAGATGCTCACCGGACTTCCTTGTCCTGGGTGTGGAATTACCAAGTCATTGATTTTTTTATACCAGGGAGATCTCGATAAGAGCCTTCATTACCACTTGTTCGGCTTACCGCTGGTTTTAACCTGTTTGTTTTTTATTATTCTATTGTCCTTTGAACTGATTACAAAGCGAACCTATTTTCGATCACTTTTTTATAGCCGGCCAATAGCATATGCGCTGGCACTGCTTCTTGCAGGTTACCATTTGGTGAGGCTGTTCTATTTTTTGTCTACTACTACCTTTCAAGAAATTGCAAGAGGAACTATCTGGCAGTAAAAGCGGCTAGTAGAAGAAAAAGAAAAAGTAAAGTGCCGCCTCTATTCTTCGCACGCCTTCGAAGTAGCCAATGGTCGATCCGGACGATGACTTGACCCTGCCGTCCTCGACATATCCGATCGTCGATCCGCTACTGTTCTTGATCCTGCCATCCTCAAAATATCCGATGGTCGATCCACTACTATTTCGAATGCGCTCCATGTCGAAGTAGCCGATCGTCGATCCGCTGCTATTCTTGACGCGCCCGTCCTCTAGATACCCAATGGTCGATCCACTACTATTTTTTACCCTCCCGTTCTCTATGTATCCGATGGTCGATCCGCTACTGTTCTTCAGGCGTTGACCAGCAACCGTGGCATAAGTAAACAGAAAAAATAAAATCACCAATAGGTCTTTACTGTATTTCATATTGTCTGATTATTTGTGTCGCATGATGTTTTCCGTGCCAGGCATAGATCTGTAGCATATTCCATAGGGTAAGGGTACGTTGCTGTTCGGGGTGATACAACGTGCGTAAAAGATCCTCTTGTGTTAGGGATACCAGTAATTTATGCCATCGCCGATGTAGTGCATGCAACAGGGTAATCGATACGTTTGCAGGTATATCGGCTATATCGATGGTATTTGCCCATAGTTTTTCGTTATAGGGCTTAATGGTCGGTTGTTCTTCGGTCAGCGCCAATTTAAAGCGAATAAATGCGTTCATATGCGAGTCGGCGAGGTGATGCACGATCTGGTTAGGCGTCCAACCTCCTTCGCGATAGGGGGTATGCAGTTGTACCTCATCCAAGTGTTGCACAGCCGCCTCTAGTAACGACGGCAGCTGTTCAATATCGCTAAGGCAACGAATCTTTACTCCTTCGTTGTATTCAACAAATTCCACTTTCCCGATCGGATAACGAATGTCTTGTTCCATGTTTATGTAAGGTTGATCTTTTGTTTGAATTATTGTTTTGCTCGGTTTAAGTCGCTATGCCATTTTCTCTATTAAGTTCAAATTTAAAAAATGTAATCTTTTTTCGGTGTAGAAGAAAAAAATTAAACAAAAGCCATTTCCCCAGTATTGATCCCGGCTTATTCATTGTCAAGGAATTGTCAATTCTATTCTTTGATCGATCGAATGACAGTTACATGATAAACACTGCAACGCAAAGATCGAACTTTGCGCTGCCCATGATAAGGAAGTTAACGGTATTGGTGTGTTTATTTATAGAGCAATTCGCAGTGGCTCAACCCCGCGTTTCGGTAGAAGATACCCTTACATCCAAATCGCTCGAAGATGTTGTGGTAACAGCCACACGCACCGAACGCAAACTTGGCAATGCGGCCATTCCCACTTTTGTTATTTCTCAGCAGCAAATGAAACTTTCGGGTCTATTACGTTTGAACGAAGTACTCCAGGAACAGACTGGTATTTTTATTACAGGCGGAACAGGTAGCGGTGCCATCGGCGGCGGAATTTTTGGTAATGGTATTCAATTGCAAGGCTTGTCGCCCGATCATACCATGATCTTATTAGATGGCGAGCCGCTCATTGGTCGGCAGGGGGGTGTAATGGATCTCTCCCGCTTCGCGATCGGAAATATCAAAAAGGTAGAGATCGTAAAAGGCCCTTCTTCTAGTATATACGGAAGTGAGGCCATGGGTGGAGTAGTCAATATTATTACCGAGACCGCAAAAGGCAGAGAGATACAAGCCGGAATAAGATCCGGTTTGTTTTTACAGACCGATGCCTACCTAAGTGGTATGATCGCAGGGCAAAAATCGGCGCTCTATTATTTTCTCAATCGCAATAGCAGCAATGGTTACGACTTAGATGCCGCAACACCCGAAAAAACGCTGGATCCCTATCGTAACTATACCGCACACGTAAAATACAACTATCGGTTAAGTCCCTTTCTTAAGCTTGTTCTAAACACCCGTTACTTTCAGTCTAAGCAAGAGCGATATTATGCTATCAATAGCCCAGTCGTCAACGTAGGGGGAAGTGGACGAACAGAGGATCTACATGTAAACCCCGTATTCATCTATGCACGAGGTACGAAATTAAAATCGACCTTACGAGTGCTTGCCAGTCATTATCGGTTTACGCAGGGACTGGATAGTCTCAACAACCAAAAGCAATATTATTTCGATGATTTCAGGCAAGGTTTCTTTCGTGCCGAGAATCAAACCGATCTTAATTTTTCGAAGGCGGGCACGTTGACCTTAGGTGCCGGTCACACCGTTCAAACTGTAAATACCACTCGCTATAGGGGCCAGAAAGTACAACAGATCTCCCATGCTTTTGTGCAGCATGAGTGGTTGCCACTACAGCAGATGCAGCTTATTGGGGGTATGCGATTCGATCATAATAGTGCATTTGGTGCGAGACTCAGCCCTAAATTGGCAATCAATTATCAGTTTAGTGATCGGCTACGATTTATGGCATCGTATGGCGCAGGTTTTAAGGCACCTGATTTTCGCCAGTTATATCTGAGCTTCGTCAATAATGCAGCAGATGGATATAGCATTTTTGGTGCGAGCGAATTTTCGCTAGTGGCCCTGCAAGCTCAATTGCAGCAGGGATTGATTGCCCAGATCTTACCGGCGGCAGAATCTATTGCAATGCTTAGGCCCGAAGTTTCGACAGGAATAAACCTGGGCGTACAGGCCCAACCTTTTCAAGATTTAAAGTTCTCTGCTAATCTCTTTCGAAACAATATTCGCAACCTGATCAATTTTATACCTGTAGCAACCCAGGCTAATGGCAGTTCTGTATTTAGTTATGTAAACGTCAATGCAGCGTTGACACAAGGGATGGAAGTGCAGCTTGAACGAAAATTTAATGACAAACTTCAAGTAGCTACCGGGTATCAATTTCTTTTGACAGCCGATCGCGAAGCACTACAGGCTGTAAGGTCCGGAACAGTCTTCGGAAGAGACATTGTCGGAGGTCCAGCACGGCGGATGCTACTCAACGATTATAGCGGTCTTTTTAATAGAAGTCGTCACATGGCCAATCTTCGCCTCTTTTATGATCATAAAAAAACTGGTTGGTCCGGTACAATGCGTTTTATCTATCGTAGTCGCATGGCAGCGATCGATCTTGACGGAAATAATTTTGCCAATATGAGAGAAGAGTTTTCCGCTGGTATGCTGCAGGTAAATATGTCTGTTGGCAAAGCCATCTTTAAGCATATGTCCGTGCAAGCGGGGATAAATAACCTGTTGAATCAAATTGATACG
>JBILFN010000035.1:0-14871 GCA_044351575.1 Chitinophagaceae bacterium | reverse complement strand
TCTCAGTGCCGGGTCGGTCGGGATCGTTGTACAAATGGCTGAAGTACACCTTTATCGGGGTTCCCCGCAAAACTTATTTTATATATAATACACTGAAAATCAATATAATTATTAAATAAGCCCTATTCACGGCCGGCTCTTTTGCAACCTTTTTGCGCAGGGATTGTAGTATTGGCATGAATGCGTTTACTATAAAGGACTTGGAGAATCTGACTGGCATTAAAGCGCACACGATCCGCATCTGGGAACAGCGTTATAACTTCTTAAAACCCCAGCGGACCGAGACGAACATTCGATACTATACGAATGAAGAGCTCAAGACGGTACTTAACATTGCCCTGCTTAACAAATATGGCTACAAGATCTCGCATATAGATCGGATGGATGCGGCCGAAATGCAACAGCGCATTTTGCAACTGACCGATACCCAAGCCGTACAGGAGCGAAACGTAAATGAACTGGTACAGGAGATGATCGATCTGAAGGTCGATCAGATCGATCGAGTGCTCGGGGAGCACTTTGAGCAAAAAGGAGTTGAACGTACGGTCCTGAAGTTGATATTCCCTTTTTTGGAGAAGATCGGTATTCTCTGGTTGACCGGTCATATTAATCCCGCCCAGGAGCATTTGGTCACTAACGTGATTCGCCAAAAATTGTTGGTGGCCCTCGACCGTACTCCCTTACCGGTAAATTCCAAACAGTTGGTAATGCTGTTTTTACCCGAGGGAGAGTACCACGAACTGGGACTATTGTTCTTGAATTATTTAATGAAGAGCCGGGGCATCGCCACTATTTATCTGGGGGCCAATGTGCCTATCAAGGACGTAGCGTATGTGGTTCGACTCAAACAGCCTGCCATTATCTTCTCTCATCTTACCTCGACGGCCTCTAACTTTTCGATGGATAAATTTTTGAACAAGATATCACTGCATTTTGCCGGCACGCCTACTGTCGTGTCAGGTTCGCAGACCTTGTATTATAAAAAATCGCTCCCGCCCGGTGTGAGTTTCAAGCAATCCCTATCGGAAGTAATGGATCTGATCACCGAGATCAGTTTAAAGAACTGACGATCTCGTCACTTCGTTGGTGGTTAAGGTGCCAATCGTTCTATCTTCCACGATTGATTTTGCTGTAAGCTGTAGCGTATTCTGTCGTGCATTCTGCTGGGTCTTCCTTGCCAAAATTCAATGCTCTCCGGTATTACGATAAAACCGCCCCAATGCGGAGGGCGGGGAATGGGGCTATTCGCATACGAGGATCTTATAGTATCAAAATTTTCGTGTAGCCATTCCTGACTTTCTACGACTTTACTTTGCGGCGAAGCCCAGGCTCCGATCTTGCTGCCCTCGGGCCGGCTATTAAAATACGCATCGCTGTCTTGCTCCGAAATTCTTTCGGCCTTGCCCCTGATTCTTATCTGGCGTTCAAGCTCTTTCCAAAAAAACAGCAACGAACAATTTGCATGATGTTGCAATTGGGTGCCCTTATCGCTTTGATAGTTCGTAAAAAACACGAAGCCTTTGGGGCTGTATCCTTTTAGCAGAACAATCCTCGATTCCGGAAAACCTTGTTCGTTGAGTGTAGATAGCGCCATTGCATTGACCTCGTCGATCTTTGATTCGAGGGCCTGGTTCCACCAACGGGAAAATTGCTCGATGGGAGAAGCCTCCACCTCATTTTCGGTAAGGGCATTAAGCGTGTACTCCTTTCTCAGCGCTGCAATATCAGAGGCCATGGCAATTGTTTACCACTCAAAGATACTAAGGCATCTCTATTGCGCGGTAAGTCCGCCGTCTGCCGTAAACTCCGAGCCTGTGCAGTAGCTCGATTCATTACTGGCCAGATAAAGCGCCAATTGGGCGATCTCGACTGGTTCTCCGATTCTTCCCATGGGAATGTCTGCCGTAATCTGATCAATAAGATCTGTCATGGCATCATTGATGACCATGGGGGTTCTGATTACTCCGGGATGTATGGAGTTGACCCGAATTCCGTCTTTGGCCAATTCGAGTGCCGCGGTCTTGGTCATACCTCGCAGTGCATACTTCGAAGCCACGTAGGCGATGCAATTCGTAAAGCCTACCAATCCCGCGATCGAAGAGATATTGATGATGGAACCGTTGCGATGCTTTGTCATAGAAGGTAAGACAGCTTCGATGCCTAAAAAGGGTCCGGTGGTGTTGATCTGTAGTATTCTCTCAAATTCTTCTTGCGAGGTTTGGCGAATAGGTTTATTGAGCACTACGCCTGCGTTGTTGACCAATATCGATACAGGTCCCAGCTGTGCTTCGCCCGTACTCACCGCTAGTTTCCAATCGCTGGCCAGCGTAACGTCGTGATGTATGAAAAGACATTTATTACCGAGAGCGGAGGCGGTTAATTCTCCTTCTGCCTGTAAGACATCGGTTATGATAACGGATGCCCCTTCTTGTACGAATAATTTGGCTATGGCGGCTCCGATACCTCTGGCCCCTCCGGTAACTAAGGCGGTTCGGTTTGCAAGTCTGTTCATTGGAATAACTCCTTTTCGGACAAGGTAGTTCGCTCCATGTAAGAAGAGACTGATGGCAGTGCGTTCTGCAACTGATCTTGCTCAGCCGGTGGGCTCAGGACAACGTATCGAACTAGTAATTGATGACTTGCTCTTCGATCTGCTCAGGGATGTTTCTGAAAGTATATTCTTGATTACGCAGCTGAGGCTCGAATCCCGCTTCACGAATCGCCTCTTGAATGGTCTTGTAAGTAAATCGATGAGGGGCACCGGCCGCACTCACCACATTCTCCTCGATCATAATAGAACCATAGTCGTTGGCCCCGGCATGCAAGCAAGCACCTGCCGTTTCTTTTCCGACCGTTAGCCAACTGGCCTGAATATTGATGATGTTGGGCAGCATGATCCTGCTGATCGAGATCATACGTATATACTCTTCGCGTGTGGTAAGATTTTGTACGCCCCTTACCTCTGCCAGCAGGGTATCGACATCCTGAAAGGTCCAGGGGATAAAAGCTAAAAACCCTTTGGAGTCGATTGGTTTTTTCGCTTGCACCTCGCGCAGTTTTATCAAATGTTCAAATCGTTCTTCGATGGTTTCTACATGACCGAACATCATGGTGGCCGAAGTAGGTATGTAAAGTTTATGCGCTTCGTGCATTACATCGAGCCACTCCTGCGCTCCGCACTTGCCATTCGATACAAGACGGCGAACCCGATCGACCAAGATCTCGGCGCCGGCCCCGGGCAACGAATCCATTCCGGCCGCTTTGAGTGCTTTGAGTACTTCGTGGTGCGTGCTCTTTTCGAGTTTGGTAATATGGGCCACTTCGGGTGGGCCTAGCGCATGCAGTCGGATATCGGGAAACTCATTCTTAATTTGCGTAAACAGATCTGTATAAAATTGTAAGCCCAGTTCGGGATGATGACCTCCTTGTAGCAATAACTGGTCGCCGCCATAGCGAATGGTCTCGCGGATCTTTTCGCGGTAGGTATCCATGGTGGTGATATAGGCCTCGGGATGCCCGGGAATGCGATAGAAGTTGCAAAACTTGCAATTGGCGATGCAAACGTTGGTGGTGTTTACATTTCGATCGATCTGCCAGGTGACCTTTCCGTGGGGAACCTGTTTTTTTCTAAGTTCATCGGCTACCCACATCAGATCGGCCAACGGGGCCTCGTTGAAGAGCCAAATGCCCTCTTCTTTCGATAAAAATTCAAATTGCAGGGCCTTTTGTAGTACTTGCTCGGTTTGCATGGGACAAAGGTATTGCTACATAACAACAAACAGGTATCGGTTGTTGACTTGTACGGGGTTACCTTTGCTCTTTAGTATGATTCAATTCGATCGGTTTACACTGTCTAACGGGCTAAGGGTTCTGGTACACCCCGATCCTTCTACCCCCATGGCCGTTGTCAATGTGCTCTATAATGTCGGGGCTCGCGACGAAGATCCGCAGCATACCGGCTTTGCACATTTGTTCGAGCATTTGATGTTCGGGGGCTCCCTGCATATACCGGAGTATGACGAACCCTTGCAAATGGCCGGAGGAGAAAACAATGCCTATACGACAAACGATCTGACCAATTACTATATTCAGTTACCTGCCGATAATCTAGAAACTGCCTTTTGGCTCGAAAGTGATCGGATGCTATCGCTGGCCTTCTCTGAAAAAAGCCTCGCGACGCAGCGTAAGGTAGTCTGCGAGGAGTTCAAAGAGAATTATCTCAACAAGCCTTATGGAGACACATGGCATAAGATGCGAGAGTTGGCCTATCAGAGTCATCCTTATCGCTGGATGACCATCGGAAAAGAATTATCGCATATCGAAAAGGCCACCCTGTCGCAGGTAAAATCTTTTTTCTTTAAGCATTATACCCCCTGCAACGCCATCTTGGTGGTGGCTGGTGCTGTCGATACGGCGCGCGTAAAAAAGTTGGCCGAAAAATGGTTCGGCGATATCCCTGCGGGTACGTTGTATGAGCGATCTCTTTGTGCCGAGCCGGAACAAACCGCTGCACGCCGTTTAACCGTACAAGCACCGGTCCCGCTCGATATGCTCTGTAAGACCTGGCATATGGGCGCTCGTCTGGACCCCTCTTATCATGCCACCGACCTGCTCACTGATATCTTGGGCGGCGGAGCCTCTTCGCGACTATACCATACCCTCGTTAAGGAGCAGCAGCTTTTTAGCAGTATCGATTGTTATCATTTTGCAAGCAGTGATCCCGGGTTACTGGCCATTGAGGGAAAATTGGTCAAGGGAGTCTCTATCGAAAAAGCGGAACGCGCATTGTCCGAGCAACTACAAAAAGTAAAGGATGATCTGATCGGTGCATCGGAACTGCAGAAAGTAAAAAATAAGACCGAGAGCATGATCGCGTTCGAAGATATGAGCGTGATGAGCCGGGCCGCGAGTTTGGCTTACTACGAATTATTGGGCAATGCGGAAGAGATGAACCGTGAGCTCGGTAAATACGAAGCGGTTACGGCCGAGGCTGTTCGGGAGCGGGCCCGTACTATTTTCAGAGAAGAAAATTCGAATACGCTCCATTATCTGGCTTCGAGTTAAACCCCTGAACCAAACCACTATGTTGAACAGAACCCAGGCTCCTCCCATAGTCGATGCTATCGAATACCAGCTGCAACTTAAACCGGTGCAGCGAGCCACTCTCGACAATGGAACCAAGGTATATATGATCGATGCCGGGGCCGAGGAGGTCTTGCAACTCGAATGGGTGTATCCGGCGGGTAATAGCTACGAAACACAAAACCTGGTGGCTGCCACCGTCAATTTCTTATTGCGTAACGGTACCAGTACCAAAACAGCCTTGCAGATCAACGAGGCGGTCGATTATTATGGGGCTTATTTGAATCGCAGTTGCTTTAACGAGCAGGCCTTGATGACCTTACATTGCATGAGCAAGCATGTTGATGCATTACTGCCTGTGGTCAGAGAGTTGATGACCGATTCAGTACTTCCCGAAGACGAATTGCAATTGTATCGTCAAAACATGAAACAACGGCTCGAAGTCAATCTTCGCAAAGCCGATTTTATTGCGGGCCGTTTGATCGACACCTATTTATTTGGCAGCGATCATCCCTACGGAAAATTCAGTTCTGCCGAAGCCTTTGATGCCTTGGAACGTTCTGCGTTGCTTTCATTTTACGAAACGCATTACCGACAGGCGCAACCCATCTTGTTCGTTGCCGGCAAGATCCCCAAGGACTTGCTTGCACAACTTAATCGTTATTTTGGCGATCTGCCCGGCTCTCCGCTGTCCTGTCCTGTGCATCCGGTGGTTCCGGCCACGCAAAAAAAATACCGGATCGACAACGATCCCAGCGGGGTGCAAGGAGCTATTCGTATGGCGCGTCCTTTTCCCAACCGCCATCATCCTGATTTTATTCCTACGCAGTTGCTCAACGCGGTATTCGGCGGGTTCTTTGGGTCTCGGTTAATGAGCAATATTCGCGAAGACAAGGGTTATACCTATGGAATACACAGTTATCTCTTGAATTTGCAGCAAGCAAGTGCGTGGATGATCAGCACCGAGGCAGGAAAAGAGGTAACAGAGGCGACACTCATAGAGGTCTACCGCGAAATGGAACGTTTGCGTAACGAGCCAATTGACGAGGAGGAGTTGTTGTTGGTTCGCAATTATATGATGGGCGGATTACTCGGTGATCTGGATGGTCCTTTTCAGTTGATGGGTCGATGGAAAAATTTGATCTTGCATGGACTCGATGATCACTATTTTTACGCCACCATCGAGACGATCAAAACGGCATCGGCCACCGACCTGCAAGCGCTGGCCAATCGGTACTTACAGCCCGACGACTTCTATGAGTTGGTAGTCGTGTAAATTAGGCAATCGATAAAATTTACGGAACTTAGCAGTATGGTATTCGATCGAAGAAATTACAGTGATGCTCAATTGATCGACTGGTACAGGCAACTCTTGTGGCCGCGAATGATCGAAGACAAGATGCTCGTATTGCTTCGGCAAGGAAAGATCTCGAAGTGGTTTAGTGGTATTGGACAAGAGGCCATCGCCGTTGGGGCTACACTCGCGCTTGAATCGGACGAGTGGATCATGCCCTTGCATCGCAACCTGGGCGTCTTTACCACGCGTAACATGCCTTTGCATAAATTATTTCTGCAGTGGCAAGGCACCCAGTTGGGATACAGCAAAGCACGCGAAAGAAGTTTTCACTTTGGTAGCCGCGAGCACCATATCTGCGGGATGATCTCTCACTTGGGTCCGCAGCTGGCACTGGCCGACGGTGCCGCATTAGCGGCCAAGCTTTCTTCTAAACAGAAAGTTGCGCTGGCCTTTACCGGCGATGGTGGTACGAGCGAAGGCGATTTTCATGAAGCCCTTAACGTAGCGGCCGTTTGGGACCTGCCTGTTATTTTTTTGATAGAGAACAATGGGTATGGATTGAGCACGCCTGTAAACGAACAGTATCGTTGCGAAAGCCTGGTCGATAAGGCCAAGGGCTACGGCATGGAGGGAATCCGCATTGACGGCAACAACTTGTTGACCGTATATGATACGATCAAGGGAGTACGCGACTATTGTCTTCGGTACCAGAAGCCGTACTTGGTGGAGTGTATGACATTTCGGATGCGGGGTCACGAAGAGGCCAGCGGTACTAAATATGTTCCGGCCGAATTATTCAAGGAGTGGGAGCAAAAAGATCCTATAAAGAATTACGAGCGTTTTTTGATCGAGCAGCGAGTGCTGACCGAATTGCAAGTGGCCGATATTCGTCATGAGTTCAAAGCGGCCATAGAATCGGAGTTGGCCATTGGGTTGGCCCCTGCTCCGGTAAAAGCCCATGTGCCCGATGAACTGGAGGATGTGTATGCAAAAAGAACTTCGTTGCCTTCTTTGGTATTATCATCACCGAACCAGGATGCCGGAAGCGCCCATGAACTTCGCATGATCGATGCCATTAGCGAAGCACTTCGACTGCAGCTGCAGCACGATCCTACACTGGTGCTGATGGGCCAGGATATTGCCGAGTATGGCGGTGCTTTCAAGATCACCGAAGGATTGGTGCAGCAATTCGGCAAGGGCCGCGTGCGTAATACACCACTTTGTGAAAGCGCCATTATTGGTACGGCGCTCGGATTGGCGCTCGAGGGGTATAGCAGTATGGTCGAAATGCAGTTTGCCGATTTTGTGTCGGTGGGCTTTAATCAAATTGTCAATAATCTGGCCAAGATCCATTATCGCTGGGGGCAAACCGCCAATGTGGTCGTTCGTATGCCAACGGGTGCAGGTGTGGGGGCCGGACCTTTTCATTCACAAAGTAATGAGGCCTGGTTTACGCACGTGCCCGGACTAAAAGTAGTGTACCCCTCTTGTCCTGCCGATGCCAAAGGGCTACTGATCGCTTCGCTCAATGATCCCAACCCGGTTTTATTCTTTGAACACAAGGCTCTGTATCGTTCCGTTACGGGAATGGTGCCCGAAGCCTATTATGAAATGGAGATAGGGAAAGCGCATGGGGTTCTTACAGGAACGGACATCTCGATTATCACGTATGGGGCGGGCGTACATTGGGCTACCGAATTTGCTATGCAGCACCCGAACGTCTCCATTGATCTGCTTGATCTGCGGTCGCTGGTCCCGCTCGATTACGATGCCATTGCCGCTTCGGTAAAACGTACCGGTCGCGTTTTGATCTTGCACGAAGACACGCTAACGGGTGGCTTTGGTGGCGAGATCGCAGCCTGGATCGCAGAGCATTGTTTTGCCGATCTCGATGCGCCTGTCATGCGCTGCGCCTCGCTGGATACACCGGTTCCGTTCAGTACGGTACTGGAGCAACAATTTTTGGCAAAGGCGCGCCTGAAAGAGACGCTCGATAAGTTACTTGCTTTTTAGTCATTGATGGCCTGATACACCAGCGCCCTGAATTTCTCTACCATTTCTCCCTTGGTGGTGTTTTGTAATTGTCGATAAAACAAGTATACCATCTTTTCTTTTGGATCTACCCAATAAGAAGTGGCAAAGGCGCCTCCCCAGCTAAAAGTACCTTCGTTGGCATGCGTACGTCCGCTACTTTTGTCGGTGACTACGGCAAATCCTAATCCGAACTTATCGTTGCCGCCTCCGTAAGGAACATCACCGATCTGGTTAGTGGTCATCAGTCGTACACTGTTGCGGCTCAAGATACGTTTGCCATTATAGACCCCTTCGTTGAGTAACATTTGCAAAAAGATTCCGTAGTCTTCGATCGTAGAAGAAAGCCCTGCCCCTCCCGAGTAATAGGTACTCGCGATCAGTGGATAGTCGGGAGTTACTGATTTTCCGTTCAGCAAGTATGCCGTGGCCTTGACCAATTGTCCATTGGGCATTTCGCGGTACAGGGGTACCAGTCGTTTCGCTTTCTCGGCAGGAATTAAAAAGTATGTATCCTTCATACCCAGCGGGGTAAAGATCCTTTCTTTGAAGAAGGCATCCAATGTTTTCCCGGAGATCACTTCGACTAGACAGCCTAACAGATCGGTATTGAGTCCATAGGTCCATTTTTCGCCGGGCTGGTGCATCAGTGGCATCTTGGCCAGGCGGTTCATGGCATTGAGTAAATCATCGCCCTGCACGTTGAGGCCCGCGGTAAGATCTGCTTTTGCGTAAATGGCGTTCGCCTCTTTGCTACCGATACTGGCATAGCCAAGCCCAGACGTATGCGTAAGCAATTGACGAATGGTGATCTCTCTCTTGGCCGGCACCGTTGTATAAGTGGTATCAGCTTCATTGAATGTATTGAGTACTTGTTGGCTCTTGAACGCGGGAATAAATTTTGACACCGGATCGTCGAGTAGCAGCTTTCCTTCTTCGAACAACATCATAATAGCCACACTGGTAATCGCCTTGGTCTGCGAAGCGATGCGAAAGATATCTGTCTTTTGCATGGTAGTTTTGCTTTCTAGATCGCTAAAGCCAAATCCTTTGTGATAGACGATCTTGCCATTGCGAATGATCAGGGCCGTTCCTCCTTGCATCCATCCTTGTTTTACCCATTGACCAATGGAACTGTCAATGCGTGCCAAACGATCGGCCGCAAAACCTGCCTGCGCTGGTTGTGTGGCAATCGTTACCACCTGTGCTTGCACAGAAAGCACGAGTGTAAAAGATAAGTGCAGGGTAAGTAAAAGAAGCGTGCTGATTTTTTTCATATGCAGGGGGTTTTAAAAACTAGTTTTTGGCAGCGTACCCGGCCCGTATAGTGCCATTCCTGCCCGTTTGCCGGTATGGGCACCTTTGTCTACCGTTAATTGACCGTTGACCAGCACATACTCAAAGCCCACCGTATAAGCATGGGGCTTATCGAAGGTAGAGAGATCTTGCACCTTGTTTTCGTCAAAGATCACGATATCGGCATAATAGCCGGGTAGTAGTAATCCTCGCGAGTCGATCCTGAACTGTTGTGCAGGCAGCGAGGTCATGCGACGAATGGCCTCTTCGAGCGGAATTACTTTTTCTTCGCGTACATATTTGGCCAGCACACGCGCATTGGTTCCATATCCTCTGGGATGCGGAACGCCGGCATTGAGTACCCGAATACTGGCATCGCTGGCGATCATGTTAAAGGGATATTGCATGATGCGCCTTACATCCTCTTCGCCCATTCCGTGAAATACCGCACTGGCCCCACCCCGGCTTACGATATCCATCACTACGTCGGCTTCGTTCTTGACCTTGTGTTTGTTGCCCTTCATCAAGTTGATCTCTTCGATACTTTTTCCATTGTAGGTGGAGTCTTTTGAAAAGGAGGCGATCACTGCATAGCTAAGGTGTTTGAGCCCTCTTTTCTTGAGTCTTTTTTTAATCGAAGCGGTTACATAATTGCGAACAGCGGGCCGTTGCAGGCGAGCGCGAATGGAATCTTGCCCATCCGCTAAGATCTCGTCGGGGATCAATGTGCTGATAGAGGTGCTGCTCGCCGTGTAGGGATACTGGTCGATCGCCACTTCTAGCCCTTGTTTGCGGGCTTGCTCGACCTGGGCGATCGTTTGTTTGCTACGCCCCCAGTTTTGTTGACCGCTGAGTTTAAAGTGAGAGATCTCTACAGGCAGACCTGCTTCTCTTCCTATGGTAAGCGCCTCTTCGATGGCTTGCGTAACACTGTCGCCCTCGTCTCGCATATGTGTGGCATACACCCCGCCCTTTTTTGCTGCTTGTTTTGCCAATGCCACGATCTCGGGGGTTTTGCTGTACGTGCCCGGAATATAAATAAGCCCTGTGCTGAGCCCTACGGCCCCTTCTTGCATGGCTTTTTCGACCAGCGATTCCATGCGTTGCAACTCTTGCGGGGTAGCATCGCGGTTGGCACGACCCAACACGGTTTTACGCACATCATTATGACCGATGAGCGTGCCGATATTGATAGAAGTTTTTAGCGAGTCGACCCAACGCAGGTAATTACCAACCTGTACGTTCGAAGACCCGCAGTTACCGGTAATGCAGGTGGTAACACCATCATAAATAAAATTCTTTGCCTCGGGGTCTTTGGTTTCGTCGCCCTCGAGATGCGTGTGTACATCGATAAAACCGGGCGCTACGATCAATTGGTTGGCATCGATGGTCTGTTTTGCGCGGATGGCTTGTTGTCGGTTATCGTTAGCGCTATTACGATAAATAGCTTGTATTCGGCCCTGGTGAATGGCGATCGATCCGCGGTACCAGCCATTACCGGTGCCGTCCACAATGCGGCCATTCGTTATAAGGATATCGCATTCAGTTGGGGTTTGTGAAAGGGCCCATACGGGGAGCAGCAGCAGGGGGATAAGAAATTTCATGTTGAAAAGATAAGTAATTCGCTGATTTTTGCAGTACCGGTATTTATAAATGACAAGCCCCCGATGATCTATTTACATAAGATACTTCCCCTGCTGGTGATGCCCATCAGCATTACCGTTTTTTTGATCTTACTGGGAATTCTGAAAAAGAAGGCGGGATATTTATGGTTCGCCGCTCTTTTTCTCTATCTCTGTTCTATGCCCTATGTGGCCGATCGTTTTTTCGGTTGGGTCGAACAAAGCGGTGAGCGCGTTAGCGCTACAACTCTAAAGAAAGCCGATGCCATTGTGGTGCTCAGTGGTATGATGAATACCATACCTGGCCGCGACTCGCAGTTCACGGAGTGGAACGATCCTGATCGTTTTTTCGCAGGTATCGAATGTTATAATCAAAAGAAAGCTCCGCTGTTGATCTTTACCCGCGGGCAGATGCCCTGGTCTACCGGCGAGCCCGAGGGAGAGACGCTGGCTCGGCAGGCCATCGCTATGGGAGTTCCATCGCAAGCCGTACTATTGACCGATTCGGTAGAGAATACGGCCGATGAAGCAAAGGCAGTCGAGAAGTTACTCAAACGAAACCAGCAGCGTATTATCTTGGTCACCTCTGCGTTCCACATGACCCGTTCAAAGCGATTATTTCAGGAAAATGGTTTTTTAGTGCAGCCCTATGCTGTCGATTATAAAGTGGATGCCGATAAAAAAACCTTTATCGATTTTTTACCTACGGCCGAGGCATTACGTAAGACCGAATGGGGAATACGGGAGTTATTGGGAAGGTTGTATTATTTGCTCCGATAAGATCTACATTACTCCCACTCGGGCTCTTGCCAGGTTAATGGGGGCAAGCCGCGCTTGTAACGATAGAAACTTTGCTTGATGTACATCCTGAATTCATAGTCGCCCGAGAGTTTGGTAAACGTATAAGGCGGGCGAAACAATTCCATGAATTTATCGAGCTCGACTCCCTCGAGCTGAGTAAGTCTTCGCACCAAGGCTTTATTAAACCGATAATCGATGAACTTTTCTTGTTCCTCTACCAATAGTCGCTGCTGAAACGAGAGCATACTTTGATTTCGCCTAAAACGGAATACGTTGATGAGTTCATTGACATCAAATCCTACGCCTACGCCGCCCGAAGACTGAGGTACGATACGGAGGCCGGGCTTTCGGTAGTTAAATACTTTGGCATAGTCTTGTCGGTTACGGATCGAGTCTAGTTTATAATTCTTAGGAAACACTTTTACCTCTCGCAGTACGGGTACGCTTACCTGTAACGAGATATCGAATTGCATGGGGTTGCCGATCTTGATAACGGGAAATTTGATCGTGGGCTTGTTCAGATAGCTGAACCAGATGGAATCTTTTTCGGTAACGCGTATCTCGTACGATCCTTCGGCATTAGTAATGGTTCCAGTGCCCGATGTGGAAAGCACGCTCACCGCTTCGAGTGGGTAGTTGCGCGAACTATCGTACACCACTCCTCGTATCACATACGACTGCGACCGGGCAGCTAACGATAGCAGCAGCAGTCCGACAAGCAGCGCGATGGGAAGCAAACGATATGGAAGGCTTAGCGACAAACTAACTCTTCGATTACACGAGAATAATGTTGATGTTCGAGGGCATGTATCCGTGAGGCTAATGTATGAGCGGTGTCTGTGGCCAACACAGGGCAGCGTGCCTGAAAGATGGTAGCGCCATGGTCATATTCCTCGTCCACAAAGTGAATGGTGATGCCGCTTTCGGTCGCCTTTGTCGCAAGCACCGCCTCGTGCACACGATTTCCGTACATGCCCTTTCCGCCAAAGTCGGGCAGTAGTGCAGGATGAATGTTGACGATGCGCCCTCTAAAATGATGCAATAGCGAATGCGGAATTTTCCATAAAAAACCGGCCAGTATGATCCAATCGATCTTTTTTTCTTGCAACTCCGCTACATATCCGTCTCCCTCAAAAAATTGTTCTCGATCGATGAGCAGGGTATCGATCTGATGCGTGGCTGCGATCGAAAGCACACCCGCGTTCGGTTTATTGCACACCACCAGCGTCACTTGCGCAGCAGGATGATCAGAAAAATGTTCCATGATACGAGCTGCATTGGTACCGGTGCCCGAAGCAAAAATGGCGATACGTTTCATACTCCGACAATTAATTGATCCATAACAACTCGAATCTGCATTAACTCAACGCTGCGACCATGCCAGGTTAGCGCAGAAAGTTCAGCTTCTCTCCCAGTTTACGAATGTAGTTCCTAAAGAAATTAAACTGTCCAAAAGGAATGCTAACGACCAACACCATCAGTGGCCACAGTAAGGTCATCAACACAATGTATATCACACCCCAAAGCCAGTCTTGCTGAATAGCCAACCAGTTCATGATCTTTTTTCCAAGCCAGCCGGTGGCACTGCCTCCGATGGCAAACGTGCAAAGGATCAGGGCGAGCCGGATGCCACTCACTTTCCATTTTTGCTGTAATCTGCTGAACATGTTTGGGCGGTTTTTAAAAGAGAAGTTGCAAAATTCAACAAAAAACGGGGCATTGCGGCAAAGCCAGCATCTTATTTACGATTTGATATTACAATTGACCCGCATATGACAATTGGATCATACGCTTGAGCGGTCTCGAAAATTGCACGATTTCACCAACGAGGTTAATGCAAAAAAAAAGTAAAATTTCATGCTATTTGGTACGGGGCTTGACGTAACTTTGCGCCTAATTAAGAGCTATTTATCCACATTCCATATCAATTGCGAATATGATGTCCCAAAAAGCTGCCTTAAAACATCTCTCCGCTCTTCTCTTCTCCCTGCTGATCTTATCTGTTTCATTTAGTAGCGCGCAAGACGCCGCCGCAGGGAAAGCCGTATTCATGAGCAAGTGTGCCTCTTGTCACAACGTGCTTAAAAAAGCGACCGGACCTGCCCTGGCCGGTTTGGAGGAGCGACACAAATGGGCCGACCACAAAGAGCTGCTGGCCTGGATCAACAATCCTGCTGCGTACATGGCCAAAGATCCCTACACCCAGGGACTCAAGGCCGAGTATGGCTCTATGATGACCGGTTTTCCTGATGTCACCCTACAGGATGTCGACAACATGGTGGCCTATATCAACGAAGCTGCCAAGCCTGCTCCCGCACCTGCTGCCGGGGCTGGAGAGCCGGCACAAGGGTCTGATGGCCAAAACTCTGTATTGTTCGGCGTTATTTCTCTGCTCTTAGGTGTCATAGCCTTGATCTTGATGCAGGTAAATAGCAATCTGAAGAAATTATCCGATCAGGCAGAAGGCGTAACGCTCCCCGAAGGCATTCCTTTCTGGCGCAATAAGACCAACATTGCCATTCTCTCCATCGTATTTTTTGTGTTCGGTGGTTACATGGTGGCCAAGGGCGCCATTGGGTTGGGACGTCAAAAAGACTATCAGCCCGTGCAACCCATATACTATTCGCACAAGGTGCATGCCGGTATCAACCAGATCAACTGTCTTTATTGCCATGGTAGCGCCGAGCAAAGCAAACATGCCGCCATCCCCTCTGTAAATACCTGTATGAATTGCCATAAGGC
>JBILFN010000116.1:0-5337 GCA_044351575.1 Chitinophagaceae bacterium | reverse complement strand
GTGCCAAGTTCGATGATCTCGATGAGGTACGAAACCGAACCAGCTTCTTGCTCTATGGCGAGTACGAGAACAAAGCCGGATTTCCCTTTTCGCTCAAACGCAACATAGCGGTGTCCGAGAAAAAGAAACTCAATGTAGAGATCCGTTACAAGCAATATGCTTTTAATGAAACGTTAAGTTTTCCATTCAGTGTGCCTAAAAATTATCGTCGCGATTGAGCAATAAAATTTATTTTGCAGACAATCGTTATAAACGTTTCATGTACCGACCAAGGCCCCTTTTGCTGATTCTGTTCGTTGTACTTGCACTTGCTGCCGGGGCACAGCCTCCTGCCGACAAGTCGACCATGGAAAAAGAGCGCCAAGAGATTCAAAAGGAGTTAAAGGAAATTCAGCAACTCTACGAATCGGTCAAAGGGCAAAAGAAAAAAACGCTCAGCCAGCTCAATGTGCTAAATCGCAAGATCACTTTGCAAGAACGATACATTGGTAGCATTAGCCGTGAGATCAGGTCCATAGACGACGACATTTACCTGAGCGAACTCGAGATCTATCGCCTCAATAAGCAGCTCGATACCTTGCGCGTACAGTATGCCCGCTCTATCGCTTATGCCTACAAGAATAGAAGTAACTATGACTATGTGAACTTTATCTTCTCTGCCAGCAGCTTTAACGATGCTGTAAAGCGGATCTCGTACCTAAAAAGCTATCGCGACTATCGCGAAAAGCAGGTGGCGAACATCTATCGCACCCAAGAATTGATTGGGCAGCGTAGAAAGCAGCAACTGGTGCGCAAGGAACAAAAGAACGAGGCCCTCGAAAAACAAACCAAACAGGTCGAGGATCTGGCCATTCAAAAGAAAGAGAAAAATGCAGTGGTCAATCAGCTTAAGAGTCGCGAAAAGGAGCTTGAGCGTCAGATCGCCTCTAAAAAGAAACGCGACAGAGATCTGCAAAATGCGGTATTAGCTATTGTACGTCGCGAGATTGAGCTGGCCAAAAAGGAGGCCGAAGAAAGAAAAAAGGCAGCTGCAACCAGTGGAGCTGCTGCAGGATCTTCTGTCTCTACCAACACGAAAGCTACAGCCCCTGCAACTTCAGCAGCAGGCAAACCTATTGCCTCAACCGGTGGTCTGGCAGAGTCGACTACTAAGCGCAACGAGCCTGTCAAGCGTCCGGATAGCTACCTCGATCTAAATGCCAGTGACGTAGCGCTCAATAGTAGTTTCGAGGCCAATCGGTATAAGATTCCCTGGCCTGTTGACAATGGGATCGTTGTGCTTAAGTTCGGCGATAACAAGATCGAGAACACGCTGCTCACCATCGATAACCCCGGTATCACCATTGCCACCCCTTCGGCCGGCTCGAATGTCAAAGCTGTTTTTAATGGAGAGGTAAGGGGTGTTTACAATCTGGGCGACGGTATGGCCGTGACCATCCGACATGGAAAGTATTTTTCTACGTACAGCAATCTCTCTGCCGTAAACGTAGAAAAAGGAAGTATCGTAAAGACTGGCCAGGTAATCGGCAAAACCGGTCGTGATGATGAGGGCAACGGAGGTCAAATTGATTTTATTCTGACCATGGAGGCCCGCAAGATCGATCCGCAGGCCTGGTTGCGCAAATAAGCGTTCGTATCAATTATTTTTTAAGGAGAAATCGTTCGTAGAGAGCCTCGTAAGCAGGTATCACGGCTTGTATATCGAACTGCAGGGCTTGCTGCTGTGCCTTTTTTCTGTAGCTGTTCAGCAGCTTTGCGTCTTTTAACAGACGTAAGGCATAGTTGCTCATGGTCGTCACATCACCCACCGGGCTTAAGAAACCTGTTTGTTCGTGAATGTTGATCTCGGACAGTCCGCCGGCATCGGTCGATATGACCGGTACGCCGGCCGCCATGGCTTCGAGCGCGGCTAGTCCGAAACTTTCGTACTCCGAGGTAAGCAAAAAGATATCGGCAATGGCCAATATGTCTTCCATTTGCTCTTGCTTACCGACAAATAGGATGTCGTTGCAGACGCCCAGTTCGCGACTCAGATCTTCTGCCGTGCTTCTTTCGGGGCCGTCTCCAACGAACAATAACTTGGCAGGAATTTCTTTTTTTACATTGGCAAATATGCGAACCACATCGGTAACGCGTTTGATCTTTCTGAAGTTCGATGCATGCAGCAATAGCTTCTCCCCATTGGGAGCAATGGCCTTTCGAAAGGCATCGATGGGCTTTCGGCTAAACCGTTTTACATCCACAAAATTCCTGATCACTTCGATCTCTTTGGTGATCGCAAAATATTTGTAGGTTTCTTCGCGCAAATTTTGTGATACGGCAGTGATGGCATCGCTCTCGTTGATCGAGAAGGTTACAACGGGTGCATAGGTCTTATCGCGCCCCACCAACGTAATATCGGTGCCGTGCAAGGTGGTGATGACCGGTATCTGTATACCTTCTTTTGCCAAGATCTGTTTGGCCATGTACGCAGCCGAGGCATGCGGTATGGCATAATGAACATGCAATAGGTCTAGCTGTCTGTTCTTGATTACATCGACCATGGTACTGGCCAGTGCGGTCTCGTAAGGGGGAAAGTCAAATAGCGGGTAGGTCGGCACTTGCACCTCGTGATAGATGATGTGCGGGTCAAAGCGGTCTAGTCGTACGGGCTGCTGGTAGGTGATAAAATGTACCTCATGGCCTTTTTGGGCCAAGGCCTTGCCCAGCTCGGTGGCCAGCACCCCCGAACCTCCAAAAGTGGGATAACAAACAATTCCAATTTTCATATGCGAAACAGTGTACAAAGGTAGCAGTTTCGGGGCCGTACGCTGCTAAATTTATTATCTTCAAACGATGATCAGCCTCTTTTAGTAAGCTAATAACCTTCAAATTATGATAAGACCTTTCCATTTTCGGTCATTCTCGACCCGTGTGATCTTTTCGTTGATAACGCTTTGTTCTGTTTGTATGGCCCCTATCAACGCGCAAAACATCGACTCTGTATTCATCAGACGTTTGGCCGACGAGATCTTGTTACGCTCTATGGCCTACGACAATCTGCGGGTGCTTACCAAAAACATCGGTCCGCGCTTGGCGGGTTCGTCGGGTATGGTCAAGGCCGAGCAGTGGGGAGTAGCTGCCATGCAACGGGCCGGTGCCGATAGTACCTGGAAACAACAGTGCATGGTGCCACATTGGGTACGGGGAGGGCAAGACCAGGCCCGGGCCATGGTCAATGGAAAAAGCAACGCACTCGATGTGGTAGCGTTGGGTAATTCGATCGGAACAGGGCCTGCCGAATTGATGGCCCCGGTAATGGAAGTACGCTCTTTTGAGGAGCTGCAACAGCGGCAACAAGAGGTAAAGGGTAAGATCGTTTTTTATAATTATCCGTTCAACTCCACTATGGTAAGAACGTTTCAGGCCTATGGAGATGCCAATAAGTTTCGCGGACAGGGACCTTCGCAAGCTGCCCGCTACGGAGCACTCGGTGTAGTGGTTAGAAGTATGAGCCATAGTACCGATAATCATCCACATACCGGCTCTACTCGCTACGATAGTTTATACAATAAGATTCCGGCTGTAGCCATTGGTTTGCAAGATGCCGACCGGTTATCGGGTTGGATCGCACAAAGCACTGCACAAGGTTCTGCGACGGGCTCCGTACAGGTAGGGCTTCGTACCCTTGGCCATTTTTTACCCGATACCATCGGACATAATGTGATCGGGGAATTAAAGGGAACCGTATTTCCCAATGAGATAATCACGGTAGGAGGGCATCTCGACAGTTGGGACAATTGCGAAGGGGCGCACGACGACGGAGCCGGGTGTGTACAGACCATCGAGATCTTGCGTGCCTTTAAAGCGATGGGCTATGCGCCACAGCGTACAATACGGTTTGTGCTTTTTGCCAATGAAGAAAATGGGTTGCGCGGTGGCACCAAGTATGCCGAAGAGGCCAAGCGCAAAGGAGAGAAGCATGTTTTTGCGCTCGAATCGGATGCGGGCGGATTTACGCCACGTGCCTTGGGCTTTACGGTTTCGGATGCGCAGTTTCAGAAGATCATGCAATGGCAACCACTGATCGCTCCTTATGGCTGCTCCGAATTTGCGCGTGGCGGGGGTGGTGCCGATATTGGTCCACTCAATCGGTTATTCAATACTCCGATGGCCGGGCTGCAACCCGATTCGCAGCGCTATTTCGATTATCACCATGCTCGCAGCGACGTATTCGAGGCAGTCAACAAGCGAGAGCTGGAGTTGGGCGCGGTTAACATGGCGGCCCTTGTTTACCTGATCGATCGCTACGGGCTATGAAGCCAGCAGTGAACCAAGGGCGGTATCGATCTTGGTAAAAGGGAATCGATCTACGATAGTTCTTAGGTTAGCGGCAATTTTTTCGTTGCAGAGTTGTCCGATGCTTCCCTCGTGGGTGTGCGTGAGTGATCCCTTCCATTGGTAGCGGCCCTCTTCGATCGATACCCCTACTTGTTTATAGGCATCCCGAAAGGGAACTCCCTCCAGCACTAATTTATTGACTGCTTCTACACTGAACAGCAGTTGATAGCGCTCGTCTTGTAATATATCTTTCTTTACTTGTAGCGAATCGACCATTACCGTGAGCATTTGCATACAATCCCGAAGGGTCGTAAAGGCAGGGAACAGATGCTCCTTTAGCAGTTGCAGCTCACGGTGATATCCCGATGGAAGATTAGAGGTAAGCAGTGCGATCTCGTTGGGCAGTGCTTTGATGCGGTTGCAATGTCCGCGTACCAGTTCAAAGACATCGGGATTTTTTTTATGGGGCATAATGCTACTGCCGGTCGTAAGTTGGTCTGGAAACGAGATAAATCCAAATTGCTGGCTCATGTACAAGCAGGCGTCCATGCTAAAGCGACTCAGGGTTTCAGCAATGCCGGCCAAAGCTTGTGCGACCAGCCTTTCTGTTTTGCCACGGCTCATTTGAGCATACACTACATTGTAATGCAGATCATCAAATGCCAACAATCGGGTAGTATACCCTCTGTCTATAGGAAACGAAGAACCATAACCTGCCGCAGAGCCCAGTGGATTTTTATTGACTACCCGAAAGGCGGCCTCCAGACCGATCATATCGTCGCAGAGACTTTCGGCATAGGCACCCAGCCATAGTCCGAACGAAGAGGGCATGGCCAGTTGCAGATGGGTATATCCCGGTAGCAGTTCGTTCTTGTATTTTTCGCTTTGTCGCTGCAGACTCGAAAAGAGGGTCACCAGGTCATCTACTGTTTTTTTGATCTCTTCTCTAAAAAAAAGTTTCAGGTCTACCAGTACCTGGTCGTTACGGCTGCGGGCGGTGTGGATCTTTTTTCCGGT
>JBILFN010000115.1:0-5394 GCA_044351575.1 Chitinophagaceae bacterium | reverse complement strand
TCGACAGACTTGATGCCACAATCCACCGATATAATCAGGCTGACACCTCTGCGAACAGCCTCATCAATGCCTGCACGGCTTACTCCGTATCCTTCGCGGTACCGGTGGGGTATGTAATAGGAGAGCGGAGCATGAATTTTCTTGAGAAATAAATAAAGACTGGCCACCGCAGTCGTGCCATCCACATCATAATCGCCAAATATCATCACCTTCTCTTGTTGGGCAAGGGCATGCGCAATGCGATCGGTAGCCTTTTTCATGTCCTTCATTAGCCAAGGACTGTGCAGTTGGTCGAGCGTCGGCCTAAAAAAGGACCGGGCCAGCTCGAAATCGGTGATGCCTCGTTGTGCCAGTAGTGCACAGAGCACAGGATGTATTTGCAGTTGCTCTCGCAGGGAGGCGGCCTCTTGGGGACGGGCCGTTGCTATTTTCCACCTCTTTTGCAATGGGTCAATATTTTCTGTCTGTTACGAACAAGACCATATCTTCCAAACCCGATCGGGTGTCCGATGCCGGAAAGGTGTGTAGTAACGAGAGCGCTTGTTCTTTAAAATGATTCATTTGCGTGGTAGCATATCGAATGCCGCCCGCAGCGGTCACCTGCTCGAGCACCCAGTTGACCTTTTTTTTGTCTTGACTGTTATTCTTTACAATGTAGATGATCTTTCTTCGGGTGCTCGCATCGCAGTTGTTGAGTGTGTAGATAAGGGGCAGGGTCAATTTTTTTTCTTTGATATCGTTGCCGGTAGGTTTACCAATGTCCTCGCTGGCGTAGTCGAACAGATCGTCCTTGATCTGAAAGGCCATGCCGGTCAATTCACCGAACAAACGCATCTTCTCTGTTACTGCTTGATCTTGTTTTGCCGACCAGGCTCCGGCCGCGCAGGCCGAGGCCAGCAGCGAAGCGGTCTTTCCTCTGATAATATCGTAGTAGATATCTTCCTTAAGATTCAGGTTGCGTGCTTTTTCGAGTTGTAACAGTTCTCCTTCGCTGATCTTCTTTACGGCATCCGAAAGAATATGCAACAATGGGTAATCTTGATGGTCGAGCGAGAGTAACAGCCCTTTGGCCAGCAAATAATCGCCGATCAGTACACTGGCTTTGGTTTTCCAGAGAGCATAGGTCGAAAAAAAACCTCTTCGTTCGAGCGAGTCATCTACCACGTCGTCGTGTACCAAGGTTGCCGTGTGCAGAATCTCTACCAACGATGCGGCCCGGTAGGTGCCATCGTTGATCTCCCCACAAAGTTTGGCCGAAAGCAGTACGAACATGGGGCGCAATTGCTTGCCCTTACGTTTGACCACGTAACGCATAATCCTGTCCAACAACGGCGCCTGGCTCTGAACGGCTTCCTTGAATTTGACCTCAAAAAGATCGAGCTCTTTTTGAATAAGGGCGGTGGGTAATTTCATCACGGGGGCGACAAGATACAGCAAAATAATTATTGCCCACTTGCCGCAGTTGCAGGTTAACTTTCCGTTAACTCATTGAATTATAGTGAGAAGCGGTGTAATTACACGCAATTAAAATTTTGAATATTCAGCCGACTTAACTACCTTTGTAACAATTTTTACGAAAAAATTAATTTTAAAGCCTTATTATGAGAAAAAGAGCATACCTGCTGACGGTACTTTTTAGTCTGTTGGCCACCTATGGTTTTTCACAGCGAGTAGGTAATACCTATGACCTCAGGGACTCCTCTGTAATTCCCTCTAAGAGAATGCCCCAGCATACGGAATTCCTCAACGGAACCTACAACTACCCCGCCAAGCCCCGTAGCCAGTGGGAAGTGGGTGTTAAAGCCGGACTGTTTCAGGTAAGCGGTGACGTTCCTGCCCAATTCTTTTCTCCCGGTTTCGGTTTTCATGTTAGAAAATCGTTGGGTTACACACTTTCTCTTCGCGGAGAATACATGTATGCCATTGGTAGGGGGTACGAGTACAGAGGCAATACCAACTATGCAAAGAATCCTGCCTGGGGTGCTAACATTGCCAGTCCTGCGCAGCGTTACAGCGCTCCCCGCGCCGTGGTCGGAGCCAACAACGTAGTAAGCATCGTTTCTTCTACTACCGGGTTGCCTACTTCCAGCTTCGATAAGGTTTACTACAATTACCAGATCAAAGTATCTGAAGCTACCATGCAAGCGTTGCTGACACTTAACAATATTCAGTTTCACAGAACCAATACCAGCATGAACATCTATGGTATCGCCGGTATCGGTGCCGCCATCTATGAAACTCGTGTCAACGCGCTCAACGGAACCAACAAGTATAATTTCAACACGCTGACCGATCCTACGTACAGCAACCGTAAAGATTTTATCAAGAACCTCAAGAACAACGTACTTGATAATACTTTCGAAACACCTGCCGAGCAAAATACCTATGCCGGAGACAATGGCAATACGTTCAAACCTCTGGGTACCTTCGGTATCGGGTTTGCTTACAAGCTCAACGACAAGATCAACATCGCTTTCGAAGATCGTTGGTCCGTTACCCGCGATGACCTGCTCGATGGTCAGCGCTGGCAAGGTCATCCCAATGGAGATGCTGCACAGACCCGTGACTTTGACACCTACAACTACATGACACTGGGTCTTAACATCAACCTTGGTAAGAACAGCGTTCAGCCTCTTTATTGGCTCAACCCCCTCGATTATCCCTATGCGGAACTTCGCAACCCCCGTTTGATGAATATCCCCAAGCCCGTGCTGCTTGATACCGATGGTGATGGCGTAACCGATCAATTCGATCGCGAGCAAACTCCTGCCGGTTGCCCTGTAGATACGCATGGTGTAAGTTTGGATACCGATGGTGATGGCGTACCTGATTGTAAAGACAAAGAACTGATTACCCCCACCAGTTGCCAGCCGGTTAACGTGGATGGTGTAGGTAACTGTAAGTGCCCCGATGATTGTAAGACCGTTATGGTGGCACCTGCAGCCCCCACTTGCGAGCAAAAGGTAGGTGCGCTTCCCAGCGTTGCCTTTAAGGCCAACAGTGCAAAACTCTCTGATGATGCCAAGTCTGTGCTGGCTTCTGCTGCCTCTCGCGTTCGCAACAACCCCGGTTGCCAGGTAGTTGTGGTGGGATATTGTGCCGGTGACAAGCGTGAGCAACAATTGAGTTGGGATCGCGTCAATGCCATCATCTCTTACATGGTAGATAAAGAAGGTATCAGCCAAGATCGCTTTATCTTCAACTATGGCCAGATGGGTGGCGATTGCAACACGGTAGACCTGCGTGCTGCTGCCGATGGAGAGACCGGTCCTAACCGCGTAGATCCTCCACACCCCAATTTGCGCAAGAATTAATTATAACTACTTCAATAGCAAAGGCCCCGAAGCATTCGGGGCCTTTTTTTGTCTGCCACAGTGCAGATTATCATAATCTTAACGGCCTGTCCTTGGCGGGGCATCTTTTTTATGCAACTTTTGCCCATAAGCGTTAACTTTGCTTCCCCTATGTCCATCTTATTGCGATTCAGTGTGTTATTAGTGATGAGCGTAGCCATCGTGTCTGTTTCCGGATGTGCGAAGAGTATGACCAAGTTGCTCAAAAATCCGGATGCGTCATATAAGCTTCGTAGGGCAGAGCAGTTCTTTGCAAAAAAAGATTACATCAAGGCCCAGCAGGTCTATGAAGATATCATGCCTTTCTTTAAAACAAGCAAGGAGTTCGAAGATATCTATTACAAGTATGCCTACTGCGCCTACCACCTTTCGGATTTTATGAATGCCGAAAATCTTTTCAAGAGTTACCTCGAGATCTTTCCTACCAGCGCTCGGGCCGAGGAGATCGACTATATGCGGGCCTATTGTTATTATAAGCAATCGCCCAAGGCGCAGCTCGATCAGACCAACACGGTTCGTGCCATGGGAATGATGCAGACCTTTATCAATACGCATCCCGGTTCGCCGCGTAACAAAGAGGCCAACGACATTATCGACATCTGTCGAGCCAAGCTTGAGACAAAAGATTTTCTGAGTGCGCAATTGTATTACGACCTGGGTCAATTTAGGGCTGCCGGCGTGGCCTTTACATCACTGTTGAATGCCTACCCCGAGTCGTACCGTGCCGATGAGTACAAGCTGATGGTGATCAAATCGTATTTTCGGTTTGCCGAAATGAGTATCGAAGAAAAGAAAGTTGAACGATTTGAACAGGTGATCGGTGAGTGTTTCGAGTTCGTAGATCGTTATCCGGAGAGCAAATTGAAAAAAGAAGTCGATAATTTTTTGAATCTATCACAGAATAATATAAAAACCCTTACCAATGAGCAAACTAAGACGCCAGCTTAGTGCCGGTATTACCAGCAATGTAGAGACCCGCAATCTGCAAGATATCAAGGCCAAGACAGGCAATGTCTATGAGTCGATCTCTATTATCGCCAAGCGCGCCAACCAGATCAATATCTCGTTGAAAGAAGAATTGCACAATAAGTTAGAGGAGTTCGCCAGTCATACCGACAGCCTCGAAGAGATTCACGAGAATAAGGAGCAGATCGAGATCTCGCGCGCCTATGAGCGTATGCCCAATCCCGCCCTGTTGGCCACCCAGGAGTTCATGGACGACAAGGTCTATTTCAGAAAGCAGGAGGACGAGTTGTTCAGCTAACTTCGCTGATCATGCTATTCCGTCTATTTGTGTCGCTGGCCCTGTTGCTATCGGTCGAGTTGTCGGCCCAAGAATTGCAATCGCGTGTCAGTATCATAGCCAATAAGGTAAGTTCGCAGATCGATCGCAAGATCTTTCAGACCTTGCAGGGAGGACTTACGAATTTTATCAACACCCGCAAGTGGACATCCGATGCATTTGGTCCTGCCGAGAAGGTTCAATGCAGTTTTTTGATCAGTATCGACCAAGATCTGGGCAACAATGTTTTTAAAGGAAAGCTGACCGTGCAGGCAGCGCGCCCTGTTTACAACACATCGTACGAAAGCCCCCTAATTAATTTTCAGGATGATAACGTGGTGTTCAAGTATGTCGAGTTTCAGCCCATCGAATTCAATGAGAACCGCGTGCAGGGTAACGATCCGCTGGTCGCGAATCTGACGGCCGTCATTGCTTTTTACATCAATATTATCTTAGGTTTGGATTATGACTCCTACGCACTGCGTGGTGGTGATCTGTATTTTCAACGGGCCTGGAACATCGTGAACAATGCCCCAAGCGCCCGTGACATTGCCGGGTGGAAGTCGTTCGATGGTCTTCGCAACCGATACTGGTTGGCCGAGAATATGAACAACAATCGTTTTACGCTGGTTCACGATGCTATCTATGCCTATTATCGTACGGGTATGGACGTGTTCTTCGAGAATGAGGAAGCCGGAAGAAACGGAATGTTGAATGCGCTCAATTATCTAAACACCGTAAATGCCGAGAACCTCAACT
>JBILFN010000114.1:0-5408 GCA_044351575.1 Chitinophagaceae bacterium | reverse complement strand
CTAACTTTTCGATATCGGGGGCGCTATTGATCACTTTTAATTCATCGCGTAGCCACTGTACCACGGCCCCTCCAATAAATACAGATCCTTCGAGTGCATACGTGGTCTTACCATCGATCTGCCACGCAATGGTCGTTAGTAACTGATGATGGGATGCAATGGCCTGCTGCCCGGTATTCATCAGCATAAAGCATCCGGTGCCGTAGGTATTTTTGACCATGCCCTCTTCGGTACAAAGCTGTCCGAACAAGGCGGCCTGCTGATCGCCGGCTACTCCCGCAATGGGAATGCGCGCACCCGGAATAACCGTGCATTCGCCAACGATACCCGAGCTGGGTTTAACTACCGGCAATACCGATGCAGGAATATCGAATAGTTCCAACAACTCCTTATCCCATTGCAGGGTATGGATATTAAAGAGCAACGTGCGCGAAGCATTACTTACATCGGTGGCGTGTACGGTACCCTTGGTGAGTTTATAGATCAACCAAGTATCGATGGTGCCAAAGGCCAGTTGCCCTGCTGCGGCTTGCTCGCGGGCACCAGGCACCTGATCGAGGATCCATTTTAATTTGGTGGCCGAGAAGTAAGCATCCAAGATCAGGCCCGTCTTTTGTTGCAGTAACGAAGCCTTGCCTTGCCGGCGCAGTTCATCGCAATAAGAGGCGGTACGACGGTCTTGCCAAACAATGGCGGGAGCGATCGGCTCGCCGGTGTCTCGATTCCACACCACGGTGGTCTCTCGCTGGTTGGTGATGCCAATGGCGGCGATGTGGTGCGGATCGATGCGAGCCTTGGCAAGTACTTCGGCCAGGGTAGCGAATTGAGATTCCCAGATTTCGTTAGCATCGTGTTCTACCCAGCCCGGTTGCGGGTAGTGTTGTTTGAATTCTTTTTGGGCCATGCCCAGTACGGTACCCTTCTCATCAAAAAGAAGACTGCGACTGCTGGTCGTGCCCTGGTCAAGCGCAAGAATAACTGGCATGCAAAAAGGTTGGTATCCCTAAGATAAGGAATCAGAAGTCAAGGCCCATGGCAAAGTAGTAGAGGGGTCTTCCTTTAAAGAAGCCGTTCATCTGCCAGGCTGCATCGAGTTTTAAGAAATAACCCAGCAGCGTACTGCGAGCGCCAAATCCGTAGCCGCCGGCGAGCGGACCAACGCCACCTGCCTTGACCCGCAGAGTAACGGGCGCCGAGGTATACGATACGTACGGTCTTTCTAATTTATCGTACGCGCCGTTCCAGGCCGTACCCAGGTCTACGAATTGCACAATTTGCAAATTGCGTAAAAATGCATTGTTGATGGGGCGGTTAAAGAAGCTGCTAAAAATGGGTGCTCTGATCTCGCTGTTGATGACGAGCGCATTGTTGCCGTTAGCTACGTTTTGCTTGAAGCCTCGCAAGTTTACTGCGAGTGATTCAAACGCATATTCGGCATCGCGGTCCGGAACGTTAGCAGGGTCGAAGTATCGGTAGGTGCCATCTTGTTTTCTGTTTTGACCGAACATCAGCCAGTTGTCGACACCTCCCAGATAGTAGATGAATTTTTGCGAGCCCCACGAGAAATCGGCCGCTGCTCGAACAGCCCAGGTAATATTCCGATAGATCGGTAAGAAATGACGAGCATCGAACCCGATATTCATGGTGTAGGGCATCGATTGGAACGTGTTCTTGGCATTGCTGCCGATCTGTGCATTGTAATCAAAATAGATCTTGTAGCGAAGTCCGTTCCAGATGTTGAGCGCAGGCGAAATGGCATCGTCGTGGATGAACTCGATATGCACCAGTCCGTATTGCAGCAAATTATCTTTTCCTTTCAGGGATTGATTGGGGTATACGGGATTGGCCAGTTTGATGTAACGATCGCCACGATAGGCGGCGTTGATGCGAAGACTTCTGACCTTATTGAAGGGGTAACTGATGGTAGCCTGGTACAGGTTGGAGTGCAATTTGGTATCAAAGAAAATAGAATCGTTGTAGAGCGGAGGGTTCTTGACGGTATTGCGGTAGTAGGTAAATCCGTAATCGATTCGCTTTTTAAGGTACTGGCCGGTAAAGATGTACTCGTTGGCGTCTAGGTTGGGACTAATGCGAAGCCCTCCCGCGAACTTAAGGTCTTCCATTAGATCGGAAGTGCCCAGCCGTAAAATACCATTGAGCGGATTATTATTGCTGAGTTGAATGGGCCCGCGTCCGCCCTGGTAGGGTTGAAAGCGGGTGACCAGAACGTTATTATTGAATCCGCTTACCAGGTAATCGTTAAAAAATTTGGCAGGGCGGTATTCGAAGATCTTGGAGCGACCGCTCTTACGACTCTGTGCGGCAGGAGGTGCACCCGCACCGGACGTTCCGGCGGCGCCGGTAGTTTCTTCTTCGAACCCACTGCTAAAGATGTTGTTGGCCTTTGCAGGTTTGGTACTCTCGGCTGCGGGAGCTGCGGTGGGCGCCACGCGTCTGTTGGTCTTTTTTTCTTCTTCTATGATTTTTCTGAAGTACTCGCTGGGTCGAGCGGTGATATTTCTTCTACGAAGGGTGTTCTCATCGACCTTTAAACGATACAAGAGCTTGGCATCGCCCAGGCGAACGACCTCGCTCACTTGTTGATTGTCTCCGGCCGTACGGGTCTCGAGTAAGCTGCTTTGGTAATTGGTGATCGGAAATACATAGGCAGAATCGAGCGTGACCGAAACGAAGCCGACCGAATCGATATCTGTTTTGTCCCACTCCTTGAGCACGCTGTCCACATCACTACGGGGAGGATTGCGCAAGACCTCTTCTCCGATAAAGACCAAGGTGTCAAGACCGGCCCTTTCGGTAGTAAAGAATCCGGCATAGCGGTTGCCAATTCCATTTTCGTCGCTTACGAACGTAAAATGACTGGTGTTGTACTGCGAAGGGTAGCGGGCATTGCCTCTTACCAAATTGGTAAGCTGAGAGATTTGCCGGGTCTCCGATTTATTCCAGTTATCGACCAAAAATATATTGTAAGGCCGTTTCGGCAGTGGACCCTCTTCGCTGCGGGCAGTTGCATTGGGCCGGGCACTCGAAAAAAGGATACCGGTCTTATTGGGAAAGGCCACGAACGAAGGGTCCAGGTCGTCGTAGATATCGTTGGTGATCTGTTCGATCTGTTGCTTGTCGATCTTATAAACGTAGATGTCGGATTGTCCGCTTCTGACCGCACTCAAGATAAGGGTGTTGTTGTCGAGCATGTACTTCATGTCGGTCACCTGGTCGAACTTGTCAAAGACCTGCCGGTTGATCTTGATGCGACGAGCCATGTCGTACACAAAAAAGTTGATCTCGCCTTTTTCGGAGTACAACACGGCCAGACGGGTGCCTTTGCCATCCCAGGCCAATAGCGGGTAATTGGGATTGCGGTCCTCTTCGCGCGAGAGCACTCCCTGCTTGAGCAGTACATTTCGTTTGATGAAATTTTCCATCAGCACCACCTGGATGCGTCCTTGCTTGTACTCGGTAACGGCGTAAGAAAAACTGCGCGGAACCGGATTGGCGTTAAAGTGATAGAAGTCTTTTTTGCCGGCATATTCACTAACGGCCAGTTGACCGCGGGGTGCATTGCGTCTTCCTTTGATATCCTTAAAGTAAACGCTCTGCATGTCGGTCATAAAGTCTTGCAACAGTCCTTTGAATTTCTTTTTGGCAAGTTTGTAGGCAGCACTGTTTAGGTTGCGAAAGTTGCGGGCCAGGTTCAAAAAATAAGTAACCTTGTTTTTGCCGTACTTGTCGGCCACGTATTTCCAAAAGGCTTGTCCGGCCAGGTTGGGTTTTTCGAAGGCGAATTGATAAAAGTTGCGATAGCTGCCGGCCAGCATTACGGCTCTGAGCTCATCGTCGAGGGCGGTATTCCAATTTTCGGCAGCGTAATAAATGTAACCATCGGTGAGCCACTTGGGCAGATCGAGCAGCGCCTGGTTAGCTGCATATTCTCCCAGGTCTTCTCCAAAGAGCAGGTTCTCGACCAGGTTGCGGGCAATGCCTTGTCTGATCTGCAACCGAAGATGCTCGCGGTTGCCATCGTAGTACACGATCATTTTGTTATTGACCAGTTTGGTCAGTCCGCCCGTATTTTGCCAGTCAATGCCCATGCCAATGTTGGATTGCTGCATTTCGTCGTAATTGTTATAAATAACAATGTTGAGACGACGCTGCAATCCGAATTCAACGAAGCGTTCTACCGACGGAAGCTCTGCTTCGGCGATCTGTGATACAAACTCACCGAGGCCTAATCCGTCTTGACTAAAGTAGCAGTTGAAATTATCGCTCTGGTAATACTTCCATTTAAAATTTTGATACTGCACGCGGTTCTTGCCGAACTGTACGGTATTGACCTGGGCATTGGTCATCAATGCGACACTCATTATCCCCAACATAAAGAACCACCGGACTTTGTTCATGGCTATCTTTGTAAATAGACATTAAAAATACGAAAACCCCGCTATGTTAACGCTGGAGTCTCATCTGTTTAACCCCGTACAGGAGAATACCTACCTGGTCTATAACGACAAAAAGGAGGCGCTCATTATCGATCCGGGTTGTTATTTTCCCGAAGAAAGACAGCAACTCAAGGACCGCATCGAGAAACTGGGGCTTACTCCCTTGTTGCTGGTCAATACCCATTGTCATTTGGACCATGTTTTTGGAAACCGCTTTGTACACGAGACCTGGGGACTGGAATTGCATTTTCATGCCCTGGAGCAAAAGGTGTTCGACTTTGCTCCCATGGCCGGAACGGCCTGGAACCTGCCCTTTGATCAGTACGAGGGACCGGTGCATCACCTTAGCGAGAACGAACCCCTGATGCTGGGCCAAGAAAGAATAGAGATCTTACTGACTCCGGGGCATTCACCCGGTAGCATCTCGCTCTATTATGCTGCAGGCAATTGGGTGATCGCAGGCGATGTGCTCTTTAGAGAAAGTGTGGGAAGGACCGATCTGCCCGGCTCCGATTTTAATACCCTGGCCCATAGCATCCGCACCCGGCTCTACACCTTGCCCGATAACACCCACGTGCATTCCGGTCACGGGATGCCCACGACCATCGGCCACGAAAAAGTGCATAATCCGTTTGTAAAATAAAGTGAGGGCTGCAGGCTACGCTTTTTTTGCCCGGGCCCAACTAAAATTTTCTTGTTGCTGCACCACATAGAGAAATAATACCATCAATGCCGTGGCAAACCCCAGATTGAGTGCAGGGTGCTCCAGCATGGTCACCAGCCAGCGGTGTAAACCATAAAGACCGGCAGCAAGGGCCAAATAAGACAAGATCTTTTTGACAGGGTAGGGCACCGGGTAGTGCTTTTGCCCCAGCACATAACTGCTGGTCATCATAAATAAATAACAGCAAAAGCTGGCGATCGCAGCGCCAAAATAGCCTAACCCGGGAA
>JBILFN010000034.1:0-15246 GCA_044351575.1 Chitinophagaceae bacterium | reverse complement strand
GCAGCTGGTCCAGCACAGAATCATCGAGCGCTATGGTCTCTGCCTTGCACTCGACCATCATCAAGGGCTGTTGTGTTCTGTCGTAAACCAGCAGATCGAATCGTTTTTGCAAAGCCCCCAGCGTAATGGATTGCTCTACTGCCATCAATGAAATTGGATATCGATGCGTCTCAGTCAGCAATAAGATGAATAACTGTCTTACCCACTCCTCCTTACTTAAATGAACCCATCGCTTACGAACAGGGTCTAAGACCTCTTTACCAGCGGCGCCGGCTCTGGTCTTTGGAAGGATATCGGGATATCGCAGCTCGATCATGGTTCAAATCTAATTGATTAAATTTGGGCGATGAAGTCCAAAGAGGAGATCGTACAGAACTGGCTACCCCGCTACACCGGGGCTCAACTGGAGCAATTCGGAAAATACATTCTGCTTACCAATTTCAGCAATTACGTAAAACTCTTTGCCGAGTGGAACAAGGTCCAGATCTTGGGTACGGACCGGCCTATGCAATGTGCCACGGCCGGTGATATTACCATCGTCAATTTTGGAATGGGCAGCCCCACGGCAGCTACCATCATGGACCTGATAACAGCCATTGATCCGAAGGCGGTCTTGTTTCTTGGCAAATGCGGGGGCCTCAAAAAAAGAAATAAGCTGGGAGACCTTATTTTGCCCATCGCCGCCATTCGCGGGGAAGGAACTTCCAATGACTATTTTCCTACCGAAGTACCTGCCTTACCTGCCTTTGCCCTGCAAAAAGCCGTTTCGACCACCATTCGCGACTACGAAGTAGATTACTGGACAGGCACCGTGTACACCACCAACCGCAGGGTTTGGGAACATGACGAGCCGTTCAAGGAATACCTGCAAAAGATCAGGGCCTATGCCATCGATATGGAAACGGCCACCATCTTTACCGTAGGCTTTTACAACAAGATTCCTACCGGTGCCTTGTTGCTGGTCAGTGACCAACCTATGATCCCCGAGGGGGTCAAAACAGAAGAAAGCGATAAGACCGTTACCGCACAATATGTAGAAAACCACCTCCGAATAGGCATCGACTCGCTCAAGCAACTCATCAACGACGGGCTTACCGTACGCCATCTTAAGTTTTAGGAGATAACCGACCTTCTCAAAAAAATAATTCAAAGGGCTGTTTTTTTTGTAATTTTGCACGCCTATAAAGCGGTCATGCTTACCCAACCCGGCGCCGTAAGGCCGGTGAGGTTCACTTCAATTCGTGGCTTTTTGCCCGGGATGCGTTTGCAAGACTTTCATCTAAACCCATATGCATGAAGCTTTCGCAATTTCGTTTCGACCTGCCCCTTAACCTGATCGCCCAGCATCCGGCCAAAAAAAGGGAGGATGCCCGCATGATGGTAGTGCATCGCCATACCGGTGTTATCGAGAATAAACATTTCAAGGATATCATCGACTATTTCGATGACAAGGACTGCTTTGTGGTCAACAATACCCGGGTATTTCCCGCCCGCATGTACGGACGCAAAGAAAAGACCGGCGCCAAGATCGAGGTCTTCTTGCTGCGCGAGCTCAATAAGCCCAACCGCCTGTGGGATGTGATCGTTGACCCAGCCCGAAAGATCAGGGTTGGCAATAAACTTTACTTTGGCGATAACGAAGACCTGGTGGCCGAAGTAATCGACAATACCACAAGCCGGGGCCGTACCATTCGTTTTTTATGGGAAGGAGACGAAGAGAGTTTTCGCGCCCAGCTCGAGAAATTAGGAGAGACCCCGCTTCCAAAATACATAAAACGAAAACCCGAAGAAGAAGATAAAGAACGCTACCAGACCGTGTACGCCAAGCACGAGGGAGCCGTAGCCGCTCCCACCGCGGGTCTGCACTTTAGCCGTGAACTGATCAAGCGTCTTGAGATCAAAGGGATTCGTTTTGCAGAAGTTACGCTCCACACCGGACTGGGCACGTTTAGACCCATCGAGGTAGAGGACCTTAGCAAACACAAGATGGATGCGGAATATTATCACATAGACGAAACGTCTTGTAAGATCGTGAACCGCGCCAAGGAATATGGACACCGCGTATGCTCCATTGGTACCACCACCATGCGAGCCATGGAATCTTCTTTTACCGCACAGAAATTACTTAAGCCCTCGGAGGGATGGACCAATATGTTCATTCATCCTCCCTACGATTTTAATATCGCCGATGCAATGGTCACAAATTTTCATTTGCCCAAGACCAGTTTGCTGATCATGACCTGCGCTTTTGCCGGATACGAATTAGCCATGGAGGCTTATAAAAAAGCCATCAAGGACAAGTATCGTTTCTTTAGTTACGGAGATGCGCTGTTGATTATCTAGGCTTTTTAGTCGAGCGTAAGCGAAAATTGAGCGGCCACACGTTGTAAATCCTTTATCACGGAATCTTCGAGAGGAATGCCATGCGCCATGCGTTGCTCGAAGGCCTCTCGCTCCGGGTCTCCCGGAACCAACACCTTTTGCTGCCCGTCCACAGGAGCGGCTGCCCTAAATCCTCCGATCCAATCATCCATTGAGCGTTTAAATTCGTCGGCCGTTCTAAAAGCGTCGATACGAAGGGCTCCCAAAAAATGACCGATCCCCTTTCCGGGCTGGCGCGCCGGCATAGGAACGTAAGCCGGAAAGGGAGGCACCCAGGGAGCATAATTAGCGCCACTCAACAAGGCCGAAAAAAGATCGACCACTGCCCCTAGCGCGTAGCCCTTGTGAGAACCATGTTCCCGATCGCTTCCCAATGGCAGCAATGCCCCGCCCTTTTTAAGAATATGGGCATCGGTAGAGGGAGCTCCCTGCTTGTCTTGCACCCAACCGGTGGGGGTGCTTTGGTCCTTTCGCTGCAAAATTTCCAATTTGCCGTTAGCGGCGGTAGTAGTAGCCAGGTCGGCCACGAAGGGAGGCTGCTCTCCTGCCGGCGCTGCAACCGCAATAGGATTAGTGCCCAGCATCTTGTCGGAAGAGAATGTGGGAGCCACCAGTGGACTGGCATTGGTCATGGCCATTCCGATCATATCGTGTTGTAAGGCCAGCATGGCATGAAATCCGGCTATTCCAAAGTGATTGCTGTTCTGCACGCTGACCCATCCGGTACCCACTTGCCGGGCTTTCTCGATGGCAATGTGCATGGCCTCTTGCGCTACTACCAATCCAAGGCCGCCATCACCATCAAGCACTGCCGTGGAGGGTGTTTGATGCACCACCCGAATGGATGGTGTGGCATTGACGCGTCCGGCCTCCCACAAGCGGATGTACCCGCTTAGTCTGGCCACCCCGTGCGAATCAATTCCACGCAGGTCTGCTGCCAGCAGCGCCTCGGTAGCCATGGCCGCATGTTGCGGTGTGCAGCCCATCTTAAGAAAGACAGCTTCGGTAAATTCCTTAAGTTTTTGAAAAGGGAATACAGAGGAGGTCATGTTGCAAAGAAACAAATAAAAATGCCCCGGTGGTTGTACCGGGGCATGTAAGAAAATTTGTACGTAACGCTACAGTGATCAGAACGGGAGATCGTCCGATTCCTCTCCACCACCGGCAGGGCCCGCGTTTGCGGCAGCCGCAGCAGCGGCTTGAAAATTGCCTCCACCGGCCGCTTCTCCGCGACCGCCCAATAACTGAATGTCTTTGACACGCAACGAAAGTGAAGAGCCGGGCGTACCATCATTTCGCTGAAACGATCTTGCTTCGGGTTGCCCCTCTACATACACCTGCTTTCCTTTTATCAAATACTGCGATACAGCCGTGCGGTCGGTCCAGTACGCACAGTCGACCCAAGTGGTCTTTTCTTGCTGGTTACCCTGACTGTCCCGATACTTCTCGGTGTGTGCCACCGTAAAATTGATAACATTCTTTCCGTTGACCGTGTTCACGACACAATCCTTTCCCAGATTTCCGATTACTTGCATTTTGATCATAGTGCTCGTTTTAAATTGACATAAATTGATTGAGCGACTAAACTACTACTAATAGCCGGGCTTTGCAATACTGTGCAAAACTTATTCTTCCCAATTTCTGGCGCCCCCGACATCGATGATGGGGCCGAAAAACAGCGCATTCAGAAATAACTTACTGCCACCCAACCAGTACGCTCTAAAATTAGGGTTATCTGCAATGTTGATAACACGTCCGCTACCCAGCGAAGACACCGTAACCGCGGCCGAGCCAGAGGCAGCTTCGCGGTTCTCTTTGCTCATCCAACCGCTTTGCATGGGCTGCTTTCCGTACACAAAAGGGGTTTGGTAAGGATTCTTGCTTTTCTCCATAAAGATGCGATTGGCCTTAAAGAGACTTACCTCTTTTTGCCGATAACCGAATGCGAGCGGATGAGAAGGATCGTAGGTGGCGCCTAAGATTGCACCCCTCACCTGCTGAGCGCCGGCTACCTCATCGCGGGTCTCGTAAGGCCTGAACTGCGTGCTGTCGGTAGCGGATTTTACCCGCTTGAAAGTGGCGGTACTAATTCCGTTTTGCGCAGCCCAATTGATGGCTTCTTCGAGTACCACCAGCGTGCCGCCTTGCTGCACCCAGCTTTTGACCTTATCCTTGTCTAGTTCGCTGTAATTTCCTCCGACCATAATGATCGTGTTATAGCGAGACAGATCGATGCGTTTTACCGAAGCAGGTTCGAGATGCGAAGATGTTATGTCCATTCGCTGATCGAGCAAATGCCAGACCTCTCCCGCATCGGTAGCGTTGACGCCTGCGCCGGTCAGTAACGCCACATTTGGTTTTTCGAGCGTTACAAACTTGGAGCTGCCCAGATCTACCCCAGCTCCGGAGAACCCGGTGGCAACAGGATATACCACCATTCGATATTTTTCGATCAATCCATTGAGGAGTTTCTCCAACTCGAGCTTGTTAATGTCAGCTTGCATGGCAGGTATCAGCAATGTTCCATATTCAAACCGACGAGTAGCTCCACCCACGGTTATTTCAAAAGGCTGTGTAGCTACCTTGACCATCACTCCCCGCTGTTGCAACTGGTACAGGGCGGCGGGGGCGTATAAATTATCCCACTCTACCAATAGTGCATACGTAGTGGCGCTCAAAGAAAGATTGGGAATGGCCGCTCCATCGAGCTCCGAGGTATTGCCAGGTGCCAGCGGTTCTCCAAGCGAGGCGGGCACCGCCGTCAACTCTTTTGCCTGCAGCCCCATGGCCAAAGGAAGTGTCCACGATGTTATATCATAGAACAAACTATCCTTATAGTCGGCCGTTCTTTCGAATATGGTACGAATAAGCGTGTGCTGCGGTTGATCGAGCGGTACCACGAAAGAGTATCCCTTTTGAAATTCAGCATCGGCCAGCGAGGCGGGCAGCGAATACATTTTTATTTGATGACGATGCAGTAATGTGGCAAACTCCCGAATGCGTGGCTGGTCCTTTGATGCCCCCACAACATAGGCTTTGACCGGATGGGCCGCCGCGCGGGCTGGCACTTGCTTATAAAAATCGCGTTGAAAGGACAGAAAATCCTTGCGCAAGGCCACCGCTCCCTCGAGAGTAGAAAGGGCCGTGTTAAATTGATTGCGAATGGTAGAAGGAAAACTCAACAGTCCATTGGAACTCTCTTGCAAAT
Organism: Chitinophagaceae bacterium; assembly: GCA_044351575.1. GTDB lineage: Bacteria > Bacteroidota > Bacteroidia > Chitinophagales > Chitinophagaceae > JJ008. Next base: position 9,656 of record JBILFN010000034.1, on the reverse strand, counting down.
GGCCGCGAGACGAAGCCTGCTCGAACAAAATACCTACCGCGCCGTTGATGTCGGGATACGTAGATCCCTTACCGTAATAAAAATCGTCGTATCCCTCTTTGGTAAAATAAAAAGTACCAATGCTATCCAATACGCGGGCATGAAACTTGGCCAGCGCCGCCGTGAGTTCCTGGTTCTTGCCCGGAGTAAGGGGATTGACACGAGAAGGAACGCCGGGCTGAAAAAAGAACGTGGCATTGGTACCCTGCTCGTGATGGTCGGTCAACAAATTGGGTTTCCACAAGTGAAACCAGCGAAGACGGTTTTGGCTCTCTACGTGAACGGCCGGGAGCCAGTCGCGATTCAGATCGAACCAATAGTGATTGAACCGTCCACCGGGCCATACTTCGTTAAACTCTCTAGAGTTGGGGTCCGATACCAGGTTTTTACTTTTATGTTGGTTGGCCCAGGTAGAGAAACGCTGCAGTCCGTCGGGATTAAAAGAAGGATCGAGCAAAATGACCGTGTTGCGCAGCAGATTATCGATCGATGCCCCTTGCGCAGCCGCCAGATGATAGGCCGTAAGCAGAGATGCGTTAGAACCACTGGGCTCATTGCCATGAATGGAGTGACCGACCCAAACCACGGCCGGCATCTCATCGATCGACGTATTGGCTGCCGCAGCAGGATCGCTCAACTGCAAATGCTGCAACCTAATCTTTTCGAGATTACGATGATTGTCGGGAGAGGTTATGATCAGCAATAGTTGCGGGCGACCCTCATAGGTGTATCCCATGGTCTCGACCTTGATGCGGTCAGGTGCCGCAGCAGCAAGGGCCTTCATGTAAGCGACCAGACGGTCGTGCGTTACATGCCACTGACCTACGTTGTGATAAATAACATCTTTGGGTTTGGGGATCGCGGGATTATAATTGTACCCCGTTGGCAGATAGTACGACAGATCCTGTGCGGATAAGCCGAGACAGGCGCTGAAAAAAAACAGTGCCGAAACAAAAGAGTTGATAATGCGCATAAAAGTCGATTATGTGGTGCCAAGATAGTCAGTATCGGGCAATAATCAGGGCACAATTGTATCTTTGCCCTATGAGCGCAAAAGGAAAAGTCTTGGTAGCCATGAGCGGCGGTATCGATAGTACCGTAGCCGCCCTGATGCTACATAAACAAGGCTTTGAGGTGGTGGGCATTACCATGAAAACCTGGGACTATGCCGCCAGCGGAGGCAGCAAGAAAGAGACCGGCTGCTGCAACCTCGATTCCTTCAACGATGCCCGGCAAGCCGCCGTAGAACATGGTTTTGCGCATTACATCTTGGACATTCGCGAAGAATTCGGCGATTTTGTAATTGACAATTTTGTAGAGGAATATTTAGCGGGGCGTACCCCCAACCCCTGTGTACTTTGCAACACGCACATCAAATGGAGGGCCTTGCTAAAGAGAGCCGACGCGCTCGGCTGTGATTTTATTGCCACCGGCCACTATGCGAAGGTCAGACAACACGACAATGGCCGCTATGTGATCAGCAAAGCCGTTGATTATACCAAAGACCAGAGTTATGTGCTATGGGGATTGCAGCAAGATCTGCTGAGCCGCACCTTACTTCCGTTGGGCGGATACAAAAAAACAGAGATCCGACAATTGGCCCACGATTTTGGATACCCCGCTCTTGCCAAAAAGCAAGAGAGCTACGAGATCTGCTTTGTGCCCGACAATGACTACCGCGGTTTCTTAAAAAGAAAAGTTCCGGAGTTGGAAAGCACGGTAGCCGGGGGATATTTCGTAGACAAGCATGGCAACATATTGGGAAAGCATAAAGGGTATCCCTTTTACACCATCGGTCAGCGCAAAGGTCTTGAGATCGCATTGGGAAAACCGGTCTTTGTTACCCGCATCGATCCCGATAGCAACACCGTTACGCTGGGTGACGAGAACGATCTGGACCAAGAGGAGATGATGGTCGGCAAGATCAACCTTATCAAATACGAGCAGCTATCGACCGGAATGGAAGCCACCACTAAGATCCGTTATAAAGATGCGGGCACGCTGTCGACACTTTATCCGGCCGGTAACACCTGCAAGGTGCACTTCTATGAGTCGGCAAAAGGAATAGCCCCCGGACAAAGTGCCGTATTTTATGAGGGAGAGGATGTACTCGGCGGTGGCATCATACAACGCACGATGTAAGAACAAAATGAAAACCTTTTATAGCCGTTACCGATCATTTCTGGCCATTCTTTTATTGGTATTGATGGCTTGCGCAGGATGTACCCCTTCGTCCAAAGAGAACCCGTACCCCTTTGCACTCGATCAGGTGATCGTACTGACACCCGGCAAATACATTACCTATCGAACCGACTCTTTGGTCTTTCCGCAATTCGGCAGACAGATCGCTACCCGCAGCTATTTGATAAAAAATGTTGTGGATAGCGCTTTCACCGATAATCTCGGCAGAACGGCCTATCGCATCCTTCGCTTTATTAACGATACCCTCTCCAGTGGAACCTGGCAACCCGCCGGAAGTTTTGCCATCACCCTAAGCCCGGAACGAATGGAATGGAACGAAGACAACCGGCGTTATGTAAAATTGCAACAGCCGCTGGTAAACGGCCAAAGCTGGAAAGGTAATCGGTATTTACCCGATCAGCCCTTTGAGCCGACCTACTCCTTTAGCAATGATGACAACATGCAAAACTGGAACTACCGCTGCGTAGAAAATAGCGGCAGCTTTTCTTTTCGTAACAAGACCTACCAACAAGTTATAACTATCGAGCAGGTCGATGAACAGTTCAATGTTCCAGTAGTGCAAACCAATGCCTTTGCCTTTCGTAACAGGGCCGTAGATCGCTTTTCGAAAGGGATCGGCCTGGTCTACCGCGAGCTGGAATGCTGGGAGTACCAACCCAACACCGGTGGCAGCGGAGGTCCTTACCGCGTGGGCTTCGGAATAAAACAATGGATGGTCGATCACAATTGATAGCCCGCCACCCTAACTTTACTACATGAAAATGCTCGTTCGCCACTGGCTATTGTGTAGCCTCTTTATACTTTTTAGCATCAGCCGATCGGAGGCGCAATTTACCCGCCATATCGTATGGTTAAAAAATAAAGGGGGCACTACTTTTTCGCTCGCCAGCCCCGCTGCATATCTCTCGGCCAAGGCGCTGCAGCGCAGAACCTCGCAACAACTAACCCTTGATAGCACCGATCTTCCGGTTACCACCGCTTACCTGGCGGCAATTCGCGCAGTGAGTGGCGTGACCATCCTCAATGTTTCTAAATGGCTCAATGCCGTTTGTATCGAAACCAGCAACGCAGCTGCACTTACTGCGGTGCAACAGTTACCGTTCGTGATGGCTACCGGCGGATTAGCGGCGCGAGGCACCACCACCCCTGTTGTCGATAAATTTATCGAGTCGCAACACATAGCACCGCTGCCCGATACGGATGCAAAGCCCGGGCAGCTGAGCGGAGATTTTTACAGCTATGGCGGCAGTGCAGGCGCGGAGATCAAACTGCATAGAGGAGAGTTCTTACATAATATCGGACTAAGGGGACAGGGCATGCAGATCGCCATGCTCGATGGAGGTTTTTTTAATTACAATACTCTTCGCGCCTTTGACAGCGCCAACAGAAACGGACAGATCATCAGTACCTGGGATTTTGTCTCTCGCAATGCCACGGTCAATGATGATCATCCGCACGGCATGCAATGTCTGTCTACCATTGCCGCCAATATTCCCGGGCAATTCGTAGGCAAGGCCCCCCTGGCTTCGTTTCATTTATTCCGCACCGAAGATGTAAACTCCGAATATCCTATCGAAGAATTCAATTGGGTATGCGCGGCAGAGAGAGCCGATAGCACCGGTGCCGATCTGATCTCTTCTTCTCTGGGGTATTACGACTTTGACAATGCGGTGTTCAACTACACCTACAACCAACTTAATGGCAACACGACGCTTTCCGTACGAGGTGCAGACCTGGCAGCCAAAAAAGGATTGCTGGTCTTTAACTCGGCAGGTAACGAAGGCAATAGTGCCTGGCGAAATATCATTACTCCGGCCGACGGAGACAGTGTGCTTGCTATTGGGGCCGTCAACGCGTCGGGCGTAGTTGGCTCCTTTTCGAGTTATGGTCCCGCCCCCTGAGGAAGGATCAAGCCCGACATTGCATCGGTCGGAGTTGCTGCAGTGATTCAGAGCAGCAATAACAACATTGGAACCGCTAACGGCACTTCATTTTCGTGTCCCAATATGGCCGGATTGAGCGCCTGTCTTTGGCAAGGCTTTCCGGAGTTCAATAACATGAAGATCGCCGAGGCACTCAAACGATCGGGTAGTCGCTTTAGCAACCCCGACGACAGAGTGGGCTTTGGAATTCCAGACATGCGAAAGGCGTTTGGCTGGCTGTTAGCTTCGTATGCCAGCCTGAACGCTCAACCCACCAATTGCTCCATAAACATCAGCTGGAAGAGCAAGGACGTAGAAAGTATGCGTTATGAATTGCAGCGTAAACTGCCCGGCGAGCCTGCTTACACTACCCTACAACAAATTGTGCCGGCGGCAGGACAGACACTTCGCAATAGCAACTACCAATACACCGACCGTCTACAGACCAACCCTGCCGGTGCCATCGCCTATCGCGTGGTTCAATGGATAGATACGGCCGCGGCTACTAAAGAGTCGGTATTGCTCGATAGTGTATCGTTGCTACTGACCGACCCCTGTATTACATCGCTGGAGACCTCGGTACAGGTATTTCCCAATCCGGCCACCAACAATACCCGACTCGTCATTAACTATGCCAGTCTCAATCCTGCGCTTGAGGTGGTCATTGGTGATATGACCGGAAGGATCTTGAGACGTTTCCAAGTACCACTGCGTTCTACCGTTAGCAGCTCCGACCTACCCCTACAGGCTTTTCCAAAAGGGGGTTACCTAATTACCGTTTGGGACGAGGACAAAAAAGTTGGAACGGTTAAATTGATCAAGGACTAGTGCGAACGCTGCAACAGGGCCGCATATAATGTATCGGCTTGTTGCGTACTGCCATCAAAAAGCTGCTGTTGCACGCATCGAAGACCCATTTCTTGTTCGAGCCATGTTACTTGTGCCTCGTTCTCTTGCACAAACACCGAGCATGTAGAATAAAGCAGATACCCGCCGGGTTGCAGCCGCGTAAGCGCATTACGCAAGATCGATCGCTGCAGTTGTTGAAAAGTGTCAATAGAGGAGGGCTCAAAAAAATAAAGTTGCTCGGGCGTTCTTGACCAGGTACCACTGCCGGAGCAAGGAACATCGGCCCAGACCAACGAGAACGTATCGTCAAAATAAGAAGGCAATAATTTGGTAAGGTCCAACTCGAACGAACGGTAATCGGTGATTTCTGCTTGCGAAAGTCGATGTTGCAACTGCTGTAAAATAGTTTTTCGCTTATCAGACACCGTCAATACTACCGGCCCTAAGGTATCGATGGCCAGTATTGACTTACCGCCGCTTCCGGCACAACAATCCCAGACCTTCTGTGTGGCAGAGCCAGGAAGAGCAGTTAGCATAGAGGCAATACGCTGCGAAGAGAGATCCTGAATTACAAAGTCTCGGTTGAGTCCGGGCCAGCTGTTCAACGAGGTGGTTGCAGGCAGCGAAAGTGCTTGCGCCCCTATTGGCTCAAAAAATATCCCTTGCTCCTGCAAGGTGCTCCTCACCTGTTGTTCTCTGCCTGGTCGTAACCGAATGAATAAAGAAGGCTGCTCCCATAACGATAATGGCCAGCGCTGTTTATCGAGGACCGTACTCAGCAGATCGCCATAGGGAAAGGCGTTTTGCAATAGGTCGCCATGGTCGTCCGATAATCGATCGAGCTTCTCTTCGATCTTACTTTCGATCTGCTCATTCCACTGAGGCTTTTGGAGTGCCAGCAAGGGATCGGCTTTTTTGCTGCACAAAAAAATTCCCAGCAGCACCCGCTCCTCCGTAGGCAGCAGAGGCAAGGCTTTACCCAACCTGAAAAAACAATAACAATAATGGCGAACCCATTTTCGATCGGTCGACCCCATTTTTCGGTCGAGCGAAAACTGCTGCTTTACAAAAAGAGAAAAAGGCTCTTGCCCCTTGTATGCTTTCAGGATCGCAACAGCCTTATTTAGATATGCATGGTAGCGGCTCAAATCTCGAGCAGCGTTTTGACCGGATCTTTTCCGATCAATAATTGATCGGGATTTTCGAGCAACTCCTTAACCCGTACCAAAAAGCCGACCGATTCGCGACCATCGATAATGCGGTGATCGTAGCTGAGGGCAAGGTACATCATGGGACGAATGACCACTTGACCATTGATCGCCATTGGACGCTCCTGAATCTTGTGCATTCCCAAGATGGCGCTCTGCGGAGTATTGATGATGGGCGTACTCATTAAAGAGCCAAATACGCCACCGTTCGTAATAGTGAACGTGCCGCCGGTCAACTCGTCGGCAGTCAGCTTGCTATCGCGTGCCTTTCCTGCCAACTCGATCACCCTTTTTTCGATCTCGGCCATACCGAGACTCTCTACATTGCGCATCACGGGCACTGTAAGACCGCGGGGCGTGCTTACGGCAATACTAATGTCAGTATAATCGTGATACAAGATCTGATCTCCCTCGATAGAGGCATTTACAGCGGGCCACTCGGTTAGTGCAATGGAGCAAGCCTTTGCAAAAAAGCTCATGAAGCCCAGGTTTACACCATGCACCTCTTTGAACTTTTCTTTGTACCGGGAGCGCACCTCCATGATGGCGCTCATATCTACCTCATTGAACGTCGTGAGCATGGCCGTTCCATTCTTGGCCTCTACCAATCGCTTGGCAATGGTCTTGCGAAGGTTGCTCATTTTTTCGCTGCGCGTATTGCGCTCATTGAGCGAAGCGCCCGGTGCAGGTATACGACCGGGTTGTGCCAAGGCAGCCAACACATCGTCCTTTAAAATTTTTCCTTGCGGTCCGCTGGGCTTTACTTTCTTGGGATCTACTTTTTTATCGGCAATTATGGCAGAGGCTACGGGACTGGCCTTGATCTCTTCTGCCACCGGCGCTGCGGGGGTAGCTGGCGCAGCAGGGGTAGGTGTGGCCACAGGAGGCTTGGGAGCGGCGACCTCTACCTGCGCTGGCGGTTTCGGAGCGGCAGCGGCCGGGGCAGCTGCTTTTGCAGGGGCCTTGGCAGACTCATCGATCGTAGCCAAAAGATCGCCGATCTGTAAGGTGTCGCCTTCGGCAGCGGCCACTGTAAGCAAACCGGCTTGCTCGGCATTTACTTCGAAGGTAGCTTTCTCGCTTTCCAACTCCGCGATCACTTCGTCACGCTCCACATAGTCTCCGCTCTTTTTGGTCCAGCGTAACAATTGCACCTCGGTGATGGATTCTCCAACAGTGGGCACCTTGATCTCTATCATAAAATAAATTTACTTTATTAGATCGTAAAAGCAGTTTCAATAAGTTCGCCTTGCTCTTGCACGTGTACCTTTTGATATCCGGTAGCCGTAGAGGCAGAGGGCTGTCGGCTGATGACACCAAACGGGATCGTTCTGCAATTCATCTTCAAGAAAGAGGCCGCTCCCATATTCTGGGGCTCTTCTTGCACCCAATACCATACGGCCGCACCATAGCGCTTGTGTAATTTTTCGAGTTGCTGTACCGGTAGTGGATAAAGTTGCTCGAGTCTGACAATGGCCATATCGCTGCGTTGTTCGCGGCGCTTTCTCTCTTCGAGCTCAAAATAGATCTTTCCGCTACAGAACAATACTTTCTTTACCTGCGAAGGCTGCGCCTCGGCATCATCGATCACTTCCTTGAAACCCCCTTGCGTAAAATCGTTCACCGATGAGTAAGAGCCGGGCAAACGAAGATTGGCCTTGGGAGAAAAATTGATGAGTGGCTTCCTGAACGACCAGGCCAGCTGTCTGCGTAACGCATGAAAGAAGTTGGCGGCCGTTGTAATATTGGTGACCACGATATTGAGCTCGGCGGCCAACTGTAAAAAGCGCTCCATTCTGGCACTGCTATGCTCAGGGCCCTGCCCCTCGTAGCCATGCGGCAATAAAAGGGTTACGCCATTCATCCTATTCCATTTTTGCTCGCCCGCCGTAATGAACTGGTCGATGATCGTTTGCGCCCCATTGGCAAAATCGCCGAACTGTGCCTCCCATACCACCAACGCACTGGGATTGGCCAGCGCATAGCCATACTCAAATCCCAAGACCGCATATTCGCTCAACAACGAATTGTAGATGGTAAAAGCTCCGCCGGCACCCGGCAATCGAGACAGACGATTATAGGGTTGATCGGTTTGCTCGTCTCGTAAGATCGCATGTCGGTGCGAGAACGTACCGCGTGATACGTCTTGTCCACTTACGCGCACTCTTCTGCCCTCGGCTACCAAACTCGCATAGGCAAGCAACTCACCGGTCGCCCAATCGATCTTCTGTTCTTGTTCGAAGAGCTTGATCTTGTCTTGTAAAATTTTTTCGACCTTTCGCAAGGGCTTAAAATCTGCCGGCCACGAAAGCAGCGCATTCATCAACAGTTTCAATTGCCCTGCATCGATCGATGTGATGGGTGAATGCAAAAAATCTTCGGGTGTGGCGCGACGTAATTTTTTCCACTCCAGCTCAGGAGGTTGATATTGATACGGTAGCGGATGCTGTTTTACCTCATCTAGGCGCTCCTGCAGGTCTTGCCAAAATTTCTTTTCCATGTCCTTGGCCAGTGCCTGCACGTCGGTATCGCCATCGGCCAATAACTGTGCCACATAGACCTCGCGGGGATTCGCATGCTTCTCGATCAGTTGATACAACCGAGGTTGCGTAAACTTAGGATCATCACCCTCGTTGTGACCATGCCTGCGATAGCATACCATGTCGATGAACACATCGCCATTGAACTGCTGGCGGTAGGCCGTTGCCAGTTGCGCACACTTGACCACCGCCTCGGGATCGTCGCCATTGACATGAAAGACCGGTGCCTGTACGGCGGCGGCCAGTGAGGTACAATAATCCGCACTACGCGCCTCTATAAAATCGGTCGTAAATCCAATTTGATTGTTGATCACAAAATGAAGCGTACCGCCGGTACTATAGCCCGCCAGTCTGCTCATCTGGAGCAGTTCGTATACAATACCCTGACCGGCAATGGAGGCATCCCCATGAATTAAAATGGGAACGATCTTATCCGTGTCGGATTGATACAGCACATCGGCCTTGGCTCTGGAAAAACCAGCCACCACGGGATTGACCGCCTCTAAGTGAGACGGGTTGGGCATCAATTTAAGACTGATGGTCTTGCCACCGGAAGTCTGCACCTCGCTGCCGTAGCCCATATGATATTTGACATCGCCACTGCCCATGGTCTGATCGACCTTGGCCGTTCCTTCGAACTCACTGAAAATTTGTTCGTAGGTCTTGCCCATCACGTTGGCCAACACATTGAGACGACCGCGGTGCGCCATACCGATCACCACTTCTTTGGCGGCAAGATCGGCAGCTGTATTGATGATAGCATCGAGTGCAGCAATGGTGGTCTCTCCGCCCTCTAATGAAAAACGTTTTTGACCTACGTATTTGGTGTGAAGGAATTTTTCGAGAATGACCCCCTGGTTTAGTTTTTCGAGCACTCGTCGTTTGGTATCGAGCGG
>JBILFN010000113.1:0-5469 GCA_044351575.1 Chitinophagaceae bacterium | reverse complement strand
ATCGAATTGACCGGCGTTATTGCCACTTTTGTCTTTGGCCGCTACGACCAGCTCGTAAAGGCCGGGTGTTAACCAAGGTCTGAATTGTGCCGTGGCCATATTGTTGACGCCGTTGACAGCCCCGGTAAAACGAAGTGTATCGCCTGCCGTATAGGTAAACCGACGAAGTTGCCCCGAGGGATAGCGAAGCCACACGGTTAGCAGCGAAGTATCATCCAATAACATCCACCTTGAATCATCGCGCAACGATATTCTTATATCGGGGTTGGGCAGCACCGTGTCGCGATTGGCAATTCGTTTTCCATCGAAGGTCACATCGAGCAAAGGAGGGGTGCGATCGGGCCGTACGAACAAGGAACGAAAGGCCACGTTATTGAAATGAAATTGCTCGGGCTGGTCATTGGCAGGATTGACCTCTAGAAAAACAGTATTGTTACCGGCAAGACCTGCCGTAGCAATGCGGGTGCCGACACGAAGGGTGTCTCCTGGAGGCAATGGTCTGTAACGGGGTAATGGAATAACACGGGTCAGGTTCGAAGCATCGGTCAATGCAATTCGCACCGACAAACTATCGAAGGGCTGCTCACTGATATTGGCAAAGGCAACGCGGTAATCGTAGGGCTCGCCTTGCTCAACGGTATCCTTTACGGACAGAAATTGACCGGGAGCAAGGGCTCCTTCGGGCACCGGCTGGTGCATAATTCTCCAATAAGAAAGTTGATACGGCGTATACTGCTGCATGTCTTGCGTGGTCATGGACAATTGCAAGAAGGGATAACGTACCGCATCGATCGATGATAACGATACGTTGGATTGCTGGGGACGGATCCCTTCACGAAGAAGGGTTCTGCTTCCGTTCGATCCCACACCGTATAGGTTGAGCAAAACAGAATCGGCCCCATTGGTCTCGGAAGTTCCTTGCCATTGCAATTGCTGCCAATTACGGGCAGGGCCCAAGACCGGTGATTCTACCCTTCCTAACGTATCGGTCGTAATGATATCGGTCGAGAAGAACAACTGATCGTAGATGCCATTGCTAAAAGAAAAGCGCGGCGCAAACTGCTGCGGCTGGTTCTTCTTATAGACAAAGGCAAAGACACGATTACGATTAAAACTGTCGATAGCTGTAAAACCCTGGTCTTTGAGTCGGTGATAGATGGAGTTGCCCGCACCCAGCCACTGCTGGTCGTTTTTCCAATCGGGCGCATAGGCATTTGCGGGGTAATTGGTCTCCATAATGTTGCGCACCACCACATAATATCCCACGGGAATACTGTCCAGAAAATCAACCACCCTTCTTCTGACACCTGTGTCTTGCACATTGAATTGAAAATTGAACTCGGCCCCCACCGACTGTTGCGCCGGCTGTATGCAAACCGGATCGCTGCCGAACCGACCGGGGTTACCCGGCATTGCATTTACGATAGGACGCAGCGTTACCGGGTGCAGCACATTAAAGACAAGGCGGTTTCTGGCACAGGCATACATGACCACATCGAGCCCATTGAGCCCTAAATAAAAACCTGCCAGCGCGGTGGTTGCGGTAAAGAAAACCCCATTGCGAATGTTCAGGTTATTGCTATTGGTGGTGTAGATCCAGTTGCGCGACACAGAATCGAGTCGCAAGTCGGTGAGTCGAGAAGACAGATGCTGGTAAAGATGAGATTGGTTGTAGCCGGAGGAGTGCCCGCTCAAATAAAGAAAGGAAGATTGATTCCAATTGGTGGGACCCGAGGACACCACAGGAGCTACGCGCCAGTAATAAACCGTGTTGTTGCGATAAGAGACGGAAGGGGTAAATCGAACCAGCCCACCCCCGGCTACGACAGTCTGGCTAACACGAAGCGCAGAATTAAAAAGTGCGGTCGTATCAAGTTCAAAACGATAGCTGCGCGAGGCACTGTACGGGTTGGCCGTGGAGGCACTAAATACAATGTTCGAAGAACCCACAATAGTATAGGGAGCCGGAAGAACAGGTCGTAACTCCTCGTCTATGATGTAGAAAGAAACCGAGGCGCAATTATTCGTCTCTATCAACTCGGCATAGCGATTGTCGGGATCGATACAGACGCTTAACTTGTTTAACCCTCTGTCGCGGCTGGCCACGATGGAAAGCTGGTAGGTCAACGAATCGATCGCATATAGTCGGCTGATGGTATCTCGCTTGACAAGTACCGTGGTACCATCGGGAAAGGTTCGTTGCAGCTGTACCACTACCGGTCCCGCAACGGCCCTGGCAGCGTTGCGTAGTGTAACCGATAACGAAAATCTTCCATCGGCCACCGACACAAGCGAGGGATTGATACGAAGTTGCTGTTCCTCGACCACAAAGTCAGGACGAGGTGCACTTCCGTAGAAACGAAGCGCCGGATCGCCGTTGAGCGCGGTCTGCTCGCAATGTATGCGGGCAAAAAAATCGCTTTGTCCGGCCAGCGCCATTGTTCGTATCACCGATTCGTTGATAATGTCTCCAACGGACGCTCCATAGCGGGTACGAGATGCCGCCTTTAGCATCTCATCGTTTTGCAATTCTAAGTAACTGACCAACCCCAGACTGGTAGAAGCGATGGTGGCAATGCCGCCCCGCTGTTCGGCCAGTACAAACCGCTCCGATATGGTCTCTTTCTCTATAAGACGGGTAGCGTTAAAATTAAAAAGATTACCTGCCCTGCAACCCAGCATAATGTAAAATGGATACTTTCCCTGATTATTGTACCCTTGAGGTTCGTCCAGATTATACTCGAGCGTGTTGGCGGTTGAGTGACCAAAATAGGTCATCATCCCGATCCCCTCCTGAAAGAGATCGTACATTCGAGCTGAGCTCAGTTGGGCCACGGGCGCAGGACTCAGTTTACTGAAATCATGCATTACCGCCCCGTAAGACGTATCCTTTAACACCGATGCAAATCGGTTCATCGAAGAAGTAATGATGCTCCCCAGCACATCATCGCTAACGCCCACGATATGCACCACATTTTTTGTCCATTGCCGCTGCGAAGCCGGAGCATCGAGTGTGTTAAGCACTGCCTCTGCTTGAATTACCTTAGCCAAGTAAGCAGCAATTTCTTCTGCGCTGATCACCGAGAGTCTGCCAATACCGACCATTGGTTGCAACGACAGGCCAGGTTCTGTGGCCAGCAGAATATCCGAAGCCGGAAAGCCGAAGGTGGGTATTAAGGATAGTTTGGCCAGATCGGGATTAGACTCCTGAGATCGATCTATGGTATACACTACTCCTTTGCCGATCAAAAAAACAGCGCGCAATGGCTGTGCAAAACGTGCCCTGGCAAAGCGAATAAAATTTCGGATCGACTCGGGGTGTCTCTTGATACCAAAGGCAAATTGATCTTCGAGTTGATCGATAAAGTAAATATTGGCCTTGTACGAACCACCGGCTACCGACGATCTAAATTGTTTGTATTGCTCCAACACCGACACCCCTGCAGCTGTTCGCTCAAGAGCCGGATGAGAGACAATGAGGTAGTCTCCCTGCCTTGCAGCTTGTGAATAATCGATGAACTGACGCTGCGAAAAAACATTCACCGACTGAAATACGCCGGCCACTGTCAGTAACAGCTTTCTTTCTCGTGATGCCGGTTGCAACAACACTCGAACGCGACCCTCGCTGTCAAGTTGAGTCTGGTAGCGCTGTCCATTGGTCAGGTCATAGAGTATGGGTGCCGTTCCCCCATGAGACACGCCTTCGATCTCGAGATACTGCGTGGTAGTGGCAGCGGGCAAAAAGAATACGAAACGTTCGGCCCCGCCAAAATTAAAACGACGGGCATACTCAAGCTCTACCTTGGCGACCACTATTCTGTCGGAGCTAACGGTTTGTTGATTGGCAATTGCAACGGTCAAGGCATCTGACGAAATTGCCTGGGCGGCAAGAGAAAGATTCCACTTGGCGTATGCGAATTGAGAAAGAGACTGCCCTTGTACCAGGCTACCACCGGCTTGGATCTCTACGGTACGATTGTTGGGAGCGTTTCCGGCTACATGTACTTGTAATTTTGGCAAGGGGGCCCCAGGTCCGGTAAATGCGAACAGCTGGGTATACTGCTCGGTTCGAGTCTGTCCGCCCCACAGATCACCCGAGGTCCAACCTTCGCCCTGATCAAAAGCCGAAGAATAGAGATAACCGCCGGCCAACTGAGCAAATCCTTCATTGATTCTTTCGCGGTAATAACTACCTGTTCGGTGAATAAAAAAAGGAAGGGGGGTAAGTCCCGAAGGGATAACGTTCGGGGTGGGCAATAATCGCTGCGGTGTAGCAGAAGCATCGACCGTTAGAAAGAAACTGGCGGAGTCGGAATACAAACTCCAGCGGTCATTTAGTTGATGATCGGCAACCCGGTACAAGCGCTGATCGGTCTTGCCATCGTTTGCCTCGGCCCAGAATTCGATGAATCCGCCGGCAGGTAATGGTCCCGCAGCTGACGAAGTATAGAGTGGAACCTGTTGCCCATTGCGCCACAATACAAACTGTTCTGCCGGCACCTGTCCCCAGCCCATCGTTGCCAACGTGGATTGATTTATACGATACAGACCCGATTGCGCGATCTTGAATTTTTGGTACGTGAGCGAATAATTGATCCATTCATTTTGAAAGGACTGTGCAGCGCTCTTCTTTGTCTCAACGACCAATAGTAAGAGCGAAAACAATATCGGCAGGATGTTGAATCGCATAGGAACAACGTAAAGTTAAGGATCGATGCAGAGATTATAAAAGGGTATACTACATTTGCAAAAAAGACGCACCCATGCATTTGCTCGATGAACTTAGCTGGAGGGGGATGATACACGACATTATGCCGGGTACGCGGGAGCAACTCGATCGCGAAATGACCACCGGCTACATTGGTTTTGATCCAACGGCCGACAGCTTACACATTGGCAGTTTGGTGCCCATTTTGCTGCTGGTCCATTTTCAGAAGGCCGGACACAAACCGATCGCCCTGGTCGGAGGTGCCACCGGTATGGTCGGAGATCCCAGTGGAAAAAACGAGGAGAGAAACTTACTCACAGAAGAGGTGCTGCTTAGAAACGCGGCAGGCGTTAAAGCGCAACTGGAACGCTTTTTAAAATTTGACCCTTCCCTACCCAATGCAGCCGAACTGGTCAACAACTACGACTGGTTCAAGACAATTTCGTTCATCGATTTTTTACGCGATACCGGAAAACACATCACGGTCAATTACATGATGGCAAAGGACAGTGTCAAAAAAAGGATCGAAGGAGAGACGGGCATCAGCTACACCGAGTTTGCCTATCAGCTAATGCAGGGCTACGATTTTTACTGGTTGTATCAGCACAAGCAGTGCAAGTTGCAAATGGGAGGTAGTGACCAGTGGGGAAATATGACCACCGGCACCGAACTAATCAGAAGAAAATGTGGCGGTGAGGCCTTTGTGTTTACCAATCCGCTTATCACCAAAGCCGATGGCGGTAAATTTGGTAAGACAGAGG
>JBILFN010000112.1:0-5495 GCA_044351575.1 Chitinophagaceae bacterium | reverse complement strand
ACCGGATTTCTAATACTCAATACGTCCATTACCCTGGCCCAGGTACCCGAGGCCAGGAACAATCCCGGTGTAATGGCGCAGATCAACAATACCCTTGCCGCCAAAGGGCTCTCGCAAGAGGAGGTCAAGGAGCGGTTAAAATCCAAAGGGATCAATGTCGATGCCATGTCGGAGGCCGAGATCTTGCAAAATCGTTCTGCGATCGAGCAGACGGTAGCCGAGTTGGAGGCAGAAAAGAAAAATGCCAAAGCCGGAAACAAAGCAGCGCCCGGCACCCCTGTGGTCGCTGATCCTGCCGGACCCGCCAAAGTTTCGGAGCAAACTACTACGTCAAAAGAACCCGTAACCACCAAGGCCGAAGCCGTGGCCGATGCCATGCAAAAAGCCGCTGTGCAAACTGCGCCCGAAGTAGGTATTTACGGGCATGATATTTTTACCAACCAAACTCTCGAGGCCTTCAGGACCACGGATGGTGCCAGGGCTCCCGACACATATATTTTAGGGGCCGGCGATCGTATTCGCATTACCATCTTTGGTATGTCGCAGGCCGATCTGTTGCTCGAGATCAACAAAGAGGGATACATTCAACCCACCGGACTCAAGCAACTCTATCTGCAAGGCGTTTCGCTGGGAGAGGCCCGCAAATTGATCGGGCAGCGCTTTAGCTCCGCCTATCGTTTTCAACAAGACCAGTATGCCGTTACCTTACAAACCGCCCGCGCCATTACTGTAAATGTATTTGGAGAAACCAACTTACGCGGAAGCTTCAATATGTCGGCGCTCAATACGGCCTTTAACGCATTGGCCGTGGCAGGTGGGCCCAGCATGCAGGGGTCGGTCCGTTCCATTGAACTGATCAGAGGCAAGACCAGAAAGATGATCGATGTCTATGCCTTCTTACGTAACCCCGCCACGCAATTTGATTTTGACATTCAGCAAAACGATATCCTTTTTGTGCCAATGGCGCAGCGTGTGGTAACACTGCAGGGAGCTGTTAAGCGCCCAATGAAATATGAGCTGACCGGTAAAGAAGGTTTACAAGAGCTTTTTGGTTTTGCCGGGGGTATCAACTACAACACCTATGTTGAATTTGTACAGGTAGAGCGCAACCAGGCCGATTCGGTGGTACTGCTCGAGTACAAACTTTCCGATATTTTGTCCGGTAAACAGACGGCTCTTTTGCTCGACGGCGATATTGTGCGCGTTAGAGAAAATACCCGTCCTCTTGAGCGCTTTTCCGAAGTGAACGGCGCAGTATTTTATCCCGGTCGATACGAATTACAAAAAGATATGCGGTTGAGCGGCCTGCTGTTAAAAGTGCAACTGATGCCCGAAGCTAAAAGCGATTTCTTTTTTGTAGAGCGTTTGCAGCGCGATAGCACGGTCAAGATCATTAAGGTAACCGCTAGCGAGGCCGGTAATTTTATGCTGGAACCTCGCGACCGCGTACAAGTTTTTAACAAATCACTTTATGCCAATCAAGACTTACTCGAAGTGGTAGGTTCTGTTCGCGCCCCTGTTGCAAGAGCGATTCCGTTCGGAGACCAGGTGCCGTTGATCGATGTGGTAGAGCTGGCGGGCGGTCTCTTGCCTTCGGCCCTCGAGCAAGCGCAGGTTATGCGCCGCGATGTGATGTCGCCCGGAAAGGTCGATTACTTTACGGTCGATCTTGCAAAACCCGCCGGTATCAAATTACAAGCCGGCGATAAATTGATCGTATACGACAAGCAAACTTTTTTTCTGGGTTCTACTGTCTCTATAAAAGGTTCGGTAAAAGATACGCTCTCCACATTATATAGCCCTACGCTGACCATTCCCGAGCTGATCAAGATGGCCGGAGGCTTTACTCGCTCGGCTACTTCGGCACGCGTAGATGTATTTCGCTTGGGTTACGGCGAAAATGGATCGGGCTACACTCGTTTTGAACTGGAGGTCGATACGGCCTATAATGTGATCGCTCCTACTACTTCGTTTACCCTGATGCCATTCGATAAGGTGGTCGTTCGCGATTTTCCAATGTTCAATCTCGATCGCACCATTATGCTTAAGGGACAGGTGCGATACCCCGGTGTCTATGCGCTCGAGGCAAAGCAGGTTCATTTGAGCGATGTAGTAGAGCAGGCCGGTGGACTGAATCCGCTGGCCGATAAGCGCCACGCGTTGCTGATTCGTCCGTTCAATAAAAAAGGATTGATCGGCATCGACCTTAAAAAGGCATTGCAGCGCAGAGGATCGCTTCGCTTCGACCCGGTGCTGCTGCCCGGCGATACCATCAATATTCCTTCGTACCAAAACACAGTGGGTGTTCGTGTAATGGGTACCCGTCAGGCCGATCTGATCAATGCCGGGCTAAGAACCGACTCGTTGCGGATGAACTCCGTTTCTAACTTTATCTATGTATCTTCTCGCAATGCCGGCTGGTACATTAAGGAGTATGCCGGAGGATTTGCGACCCGTGCCGATAAAAAAAGCGTGACCGTGGCGTATCCAGATGGTAGTGTCAGGGGAACCCGAAAAATATTTCTTTTCTTTAGAAAATACCCTGCTGTAAAACCGGGCACTATTATTTCGCTTACCAACAAAGAGGAGAAGGTAAAAGAAGAGGGTAAGAAAGTAGACTGGGATGGTATCTTTACCAAGGTGATGGCCATTGCCACTACCATGGCGGTCTTGATAACGGCTACCCGATAAAAAAGAATTATCGCTGCTGTTCGATGCCTTAGCAGGGCTGCAGCTTGGCTGTAAAGTGACGAAGTAAAGGGGCTTCTTCTGTAATGCGAAGTCCTTTTATTTCGTTTCTTTTTTGATAGACCTCAATGATCACTTCGGCTACATAGTCGATATGGCTTTGCGTATACACGCGGCGGGGAATGGCCAGTCTAACCAGTTCGAGCGGTGCCGGTATTAGTTTTCCGCTCGCATCATATTTACCAAACATGAGTGAGCCGATCTCTACGGTACGAATGCCACCCTCTGTGTATAGCGCGCATACAAGTGCCTGCCCGGGATACTGATCGACGGGTACATGAGGCAGAAAAGCTTTTGCATCGAGATAAACGGCATGCCCTCCTGCGGGTTGCATGACGGGAACACCGGCCGCCATCAATTTCTCTGTCAGGTATTCCATACTGCGAATTCGATAGTGCAGATAATTTTCGTCCATCACTTCTTCGAGCCCGATAGCAATGGCCTCCAGATCGCGGCCGGCCAAGCCGCCATAGGTAGGGAATCCTTCGGTGATGATGAGCAGGTTGCGACATTCCATGGCCAATGTTTCGTCGTGCAGCGACAAAAAGCCTCCGATATTGGCAAACGCATCTTTTTTGGCGCTCATGGTAGCGCCTTGTGCGTACGAGAACATCTCTTGTGCGATCGACTCAATGGAGCGATCGGCATAACCAGCCTCCCTTTTTTTAATAAAGTAGGCATTCTCGGCAAAGCGGCATGCATCGATAAAAAGTGGGATGCCATGTTTTTTACAAATAACACTTACCGCTTTGAGGTTGGCCATGCTCACGGGCTGTCCGCCCCCCGAATTATTGGTCACCGTCATAATGACCATGGGAATATTGGGGGCGCCTTTTTCGAGGATCGTGGGCTCCAGTGTCTCTACATTCATGTTGCCTTTAAAGGGAGCGGGCACCAGCGGGTCTTTTCCTTCTTTGCAGATCAAGTCGATGCCCTCGGCACCCGAGAATTCGATGTTGGCGCGCGTAGTATCAAAAAGGGTGTTGCTGATAAAATATTTTCCTTTTCCGCCCACGGCCGAGAACAAGATCTTTTCGGAGGCCCTTCCCTGGTGGGTAGGGATCACAAAGGGCATGCCTGTAATGCGTTTAACCATGCTCTCGAAGCGGTAGAAACTGGGGCTGCCTGCATACGATTCGTCTCCTTCCATAATGCCGCCCCACTGTCGGCTGCTCATGGCCGAGGTGCCACTGTCGGTAAGCAGATCGATGAGCACCTGGCGAGACGCAATGGTAAATACATTGTAATGTGCCTCGTGCAAGATCTTGAGTCGCTCTTCTTTGCTATTGAAATAAATGGGTTCGACCGACTTGATGCGAAAAGGCTCAATGATAGTCTTGATTGGCATGGCAGCAATTATTTACAGATCGCGCCAAAGGTAATGACTATCGGCAATTTTTATCCGTAGATCTCTTGGTGAATACTCTTTCGGTCGTAGCCCATGCCCTTGATAGTGGCAATGGCCTCGTCGATCATGTTCTTCCAGCCGCAGAGATAAAAATTGGCGGGCGGATGCGCCTGGCAGATCTCTTGGTAAACAGGATGCACGTAGCCGCTTCGACCAGTCCAGGTTTCGCGCGACAGGGTGGGGTAATAATGAAAGCCGGGAAGCTTTGCCTCGAGCGCTTTTAGTTCATCATAGTACAACAGATCGGCCTGGGTGCGGGCTCCAAAGATCAAATGGGCTTTTAGAAAAGGAATTTGATGGTTAGCCAAATGATGCACCATACTTCTAAAGGGGGCAATACCGGTGCCGGTACAGATAAGCAGTAATTCTTTGTCGAGTACGCCGGGTAAGGTAAACACGCCAAGCGCCCCGCGAAGGGTAAGCTCCGTGCCTACAGTGGCCTCATTGAAAAGATAGGTGGTGCCCAACCCGTTCTCTACTTTAACGATGACCAACTCGAATACATTGCTGCCATCGGGCCATGAGGCGATCGAATAACTGCGCCAGCGTTTGTTTGGTTTTTCGTGAATGGGCAGATCGAGGGTCACGAACTGACCGGGTTTAAAATCAAAACGATCGAGTTCGGGAAGTTGAATCCAGAAACGTCGGGTTGAGGGGCTGCAGTCCTCCGTTTTGATGATCACGCCTTTTTGCCAAGGTAAAAGGGCCATACACTTGTTTGAACTAAAGATAATAAAATAATCGGGCTATCTTTGCGGCCCGCAGACATGGTCGTTCAGGATTTGTTGGCAGCGTACAGTAACAGCCCCCGTCATTTTCAATTGACGGACAGGCTCTCTATGCCCGCTCCGCAAACGACCGCACTCGAGGGATTGCAGGGTTCTTCGGCAGCTTTTGTAATAGCGGCGGCCTTACAGCAAGAATCACTCTCTTCGTATAATCATCTGATAATCTGTAACGATGCCGAGGAGGCCGCTTATTTTCACAATACCCTCGAAAGTCTGACCCGTTCGCTGGATTGCTTTTATTTTCCTTCTTCTTTTAAGAACAGCAAGAACTTTCAGCTTCTCAATCCCTCGCATGTCATGCTTCGTACAGAAGCCTTGACCCGACTGGCCGAGCGGGCCGATGCGGCAGGGGGCCTGCGCAAAAAAATATTGATCAGTTATCCTGAGGCCGTGGCCGAGAAAGTGGTGGTACCCGAGTTGCTTTCTTCGCGCATCATCTCTATCAAGACGGGCGCTTCGCTCGATGTGCCGGCGTTGCTCTTGCAATTGAGTGACTATGGGTTCGATCGTGTCGATTTTGTCTACGAACCCGGACAGTTTGCGGTGCGCGG
>JBILFN010000111.1:0-5539 GCA_044351575.1 Chitinophagaceae bacterium | reverse complement strand
ATTGGCAATACCTCCCATTCCAACCAATACCAACGGCCAGGCGTAGCGCATCACCTTTTTAAAAAGCGAACCATCAAAATAAAAGCGCACCGACATCCATTCGTTGGCAAGCAACAGCAATGACAGCAGGCTTCCGAAAAAATTTCCGATCAAAAACCACACGATCCCGCTCTCCTGAGAAGGGTAAAGCCTTTGCAAAAATGATTCGGGATGTGTTTGCAGGTAACGGGGAATGATTCCGAGAAAAACGATCACCACGATAATGTTGACGAATACAGATGCCATTCTGGCCAGTGCATAACGACGCGGGCGATTCTCTTGCCGTAGTTTGGCAAAGGCCAGCGTCGAAAGCGCATCCAACAATAAGATCCCGATCATCCAGCGAATAAATTCGGTGTGCGTGCCGAGGCGACCCCAGGCGGCCAGTTGCTCCTGCAAGGACCAAAGAATGGCGCTGAACAGAAGCGACGAAAACAGCAGTGCCAGCGAAAGGGTGCTGTACAAGCGTCCGCGGTCTTCGGTTGTGGAGAACCGAAAGTAGGCGGTCTCGAGCCCATAGGTATAGATGATATTTAAAAAGGCAACGGAGGCGTAGACCAGGGTGAGGTCGGCAGTAATAGCCGGCTCTTTGAAGATCAGCGGCAGGCTCAGGTTCATCAAGTACCCTAAAAAACGGCTGGTTACCCCGGGTAGTCCATACCACAGCGTCTGCCCGGCCAGTTTTTTGATACCGCTCACTGCAAAAATGTTTTGCATAAAGATAGCGGTTCTGTGCGTTGCGGTGCTGTATCTTTAGGCAACAATTTGAATGCTATGAAAAACTTTCTGTTGCTTTTGCTGCTCGCTTGTTTCGCGCAGGCTCCTGTGTTGGCACAGGTCTATGAGGGAACTGCCGAATACGATAAAAAGAAAATGGCTGCCTTTATTGCGGAGTTCAATTATCCCGCTGCGGCAGTTGAGAACGCCATGGTAAAGAGGTTTGCAAAGTTGGGATATCGTCCCCGCGAAGAGAAGGGTATCCTCAACAAAGACAAAGGATATAAAGTGTTTGCCGGCTCTATTATGCCTGATATTACCGAAGGGCAGGCCGACTTTTTGGTCAGGGTAGAAAGCCGCAGCCGCAAAGGAAAAGAGGATGCCGTACTTACACTGGTCGTTACGCAGGGCGGTGAGGCCCTGGGCCGTTCCGTGAGCGAATCGCGTGCCGAACGCGTAAAAGATTTTTTACGGGGCCTCAACCCCGATGTGGTGGCCGAAAGTCTTGAGCTCGACATCAAGGCACAAGAAGAAGCTATTGTTAAGGCCGAGAAAAAACTTGAATCACTTAAAAAAGACCAGGCCGAACTGGAGCGCAAACTAGAATTGAACAAACAAACGCAGCGTGATACCGAAAATGAGATCGCTGCTAAAAAAGAAGGACTCGAGGTGTTAAAGTCCAGACGTGTTATTCCGGCCGTGCCAAACGCCGGTCAGTCACAAAACTAGAGTCGGTCAGCGTCTTTAAGAAAGCCATCAGCTGATCGGCTTGTTGATTACTCATGGCAATTCCTTGCCGCAATAGGGGGTCTACTGTGGCGCCGGGTTGTACCTGAAAGCGATAATGGTTGAGGCATTGCTGTATGGAGATAAATCGTCCGTCGTGCATATAGTTCGACGACAAATAGCAATTGCGAAGGGTAGGAACTTTGAACTTCAGCGAGTCGCTGCTCAAAAAAGTAATTCGCATCCTTCCCAGATCGTTAAGGGTCGGGTCTATCGGAAGCCCGATATTTCTAAAACTGTGATCGGTAAACAGCGGTTCGCGGTGACAAGAGTTGCAATGTTGTAAGAATACTTGATATCCGGCCTGCTCCTGGCTGGTAAATGGGACCAGCCCTTTTTTATATTGGTCGTAGCGGCTATTAGCACTGATCATGGTGGCCGTAAATTGTGCCAGCGCCTTTACGATCTGTAGTGGCTCAATGGAGGTAGTCTTAAAAACGTGCTGAAAATCTTTTTTGTACGAGGGGTCCGCTTCTAATTTTCGGATGATGCCCGGAAAGGTCTCTCCCATCTCGTGATCGCCGGTAATGGGATGGGTCGCTTGTAATGCCAAAGACTCGAATTGTCCGTCCCAATGAAAATAGGGCGCCCAGGCCAAGTTAACGAGTACCGGCGCATTGCGAAGCGTGTGCGAATTGTACACGCCATGGCTGCGGTCGTGCTCAAAGGTGCCGAAAGAAGATCGTTGTTCGTGACAAGAGGAACAAGGATGTTCGTTGTCGATGGATAATTTTTTTTCGTAGAACAGACGGCGACCCAATTCGATGCCTTCGCGACTTAATGGGTTTTCGTTGTTATTGTACAGTGGAGCCGGGAACAGTGGCGGTACCGGCAGCGCATAGGGGGTCAACGTGCGGATCTCAACGGCTTTGTTGCAACCGGTCAGTAGCCGGGGTAGACCGGCCGCCAGCGAGAGCAAAATGATCAAAGAGAGTAATGGCCTTTTCATGGCTTATTTCTAGTCCTCGAATGGACCTCTTGGTCTTTTTCTGTTCGATTTGATGGTACTGCGTTGTTTTTTTTGCTCTATTCTTTTTTGTTGCACGCCCTTTGGAACAGCAGTGGCGATACGTAGTTTTTTTCGTTTGAGTGCCCCGCCGATCAGCTGCTTTATTTTTTTGACGGCCTCTTGTCTGTTGGCTAGTTGGGTGCGATGCGTCTGGCATTTGACCTGCAGACAACCCGACTCATTGATGCGGTTAGCCAATTTTTCTCTTACAAGGGCGACCTGAACGGCTGTTAGGGCTTTTGTTTGGGTCAGGTCTATAGAGGCCAGCACCGCGGTCTCTACCTTGTTGACGTTTTGTCCGCCTTTGCCGCCACTTCTGCTGGTGGTGATCCGGATCTCCTTTATAAGAGGCTCAAAATTCATTTGTACTTTTACCACTATCAAATTTACCTGATTTATGCGAGCGGTCGTTCAACGGGTTAGCGAAGCTTCGGTAACTATTGCAGCAGCGGTACATGCAGCCGTTGGTCCGGGCTTGCTGGTACTACTGGGCATCGAGGCGGCCGATGATCAAGAAGATATCGACTGGCTGGCCTCAAAAATTGTGCAGCTTCGCATCTTTAACGACGAGAACGGTCAACTTAATCGTTCGTTGCAAGAGATTTCGGGCGAACTCTTGCTGGTCAGCCAATTTACCCTGCAGGCATCCACCAAAAAAGGTAACCGACCCTCGTTTATAAAAGCGGCTCGCCCCGAGCAGGCCGTTCTTTTGTACGAGCAGATGATCGCCCGGTTGCGTATGGAGCTGGGCCCCCGTTTAAAGACCGGTGTCTTTGGTGCCGATATGAAAGTTTCGTTGTGCAACGACGGGCCCGTTACCATCTGGTTCGATACAAAACAAAAGGAATGAACTTTTCGATCTGGCAAAGCGAATAAGACAAAAAGGCTACTACGAAAAGAATAATGACCGCAACAGACCAAGCAACGCAATAAACATACTCTATGACCTTACAGCAAGCCCAACAAGAGGTGGATCAGTGGATACACAGTTATGGTGTTCGCTACTTTAGCGAACTGACCAATATGGCCATTTTGACCGAAGAAGTCGGTGAGCTGGCACGGCTGATGGCCCGCCGGTATGGCGACCAGAGTTTTAAACCCACCGAGACCCAAAAAGAAATGGCCGAAGAATTAGCCGATGTGCTTTGGGTGCTACTCTGCATTGCCAACCAGACCGGGGTCGATCTGACCCAAGCGCTGCAAAACAGCATCGAGAAAAAAACAGCGCGCGATAAAGACCGTCATCACAACAATCAAAAATTACACTAGCCCGTAAGGGTTTATATTTGCAGCCTATGGCCAATGATACCCCACTATTTCAGGCGATTATTTCGCATGCCAAGGAGTACGGATTTATTTTTCCCAGCAGTGAGATCTACGACGGACTGCAGGCGGTATACGATTACGGCCAAATGGGCAGTGAGCTTAAAAAAAATATCAAGGACCATTGGTGGAAGAGCATGACCCAACTGCGCGACGATGTGGTGGGTATCGATGCGGCCATCTTTATGCATCCTACCACCTGGAAGGCCAGCGGTCACAT
Organism: Chitinophagaceae bacterium; assembly: GCA_044351575.1. GTDB lineage: Bacteria > Bacteroidota > Bacteroidia > Chitinophagales > Chitinophagaceae > JJ008. The sequence goes on along the minus strand of JBILFN010000111.1, from coordinate 1,445 downwards.
CGATAACTTTAACGATCCTATGATCGATAACCGCGACAGCAACAAGCGCTACCGGGTCGATCATTTGGTCGAGGCGCATGCCGAGACGCTCAAAGCAGCCGGAAAAGAAAAGGAGGCCGCAGCATTGGTGTTGGCCATGGAAACGATGCTGGCTGGAGACGACTTTGCTGGTTTAAAAAAGTTGATCGAAGAAAACCGCATCAACTGCGCCATTAGTGGTACCTGCAACTGGACCGATATTCGTCAATTTAATCTGATGTTCGCCACCGAATTTGGAGCGACCGGTGGAGAGGAGGATAGCAAAGTGTACTTGCGTCCCGAGACCGCGCAGGGCATCTTTGTAAATTTTTTGAACGTTCAAAAGACCGGGCGAATGAAAGTACCCTTTGGTATTGCCCAGGTCGGAAAGGCCTTTCGCAACGAGATCGTGGCAAGGCAGTTCGTTTTTAGAATGCGGGAGTTCGAGCAAATGGAAATGCAGTTCTTTGTGAGGCCCGGCACGCAGCAACAGTGGTATGCCTATTGGAAAGAGCAGCGCTTGCAGTGGCACCTGGCCCTGGGGCTACCGGCCGAGAAGTACCGCTATCACGATCATGTAAAGCTGGCTCACTATGCCGATGCGGCCTGTGATATTGAATTTAATTTTCCTATCGGATTCAAGGAACTCGAAGGAATTCACAGCCGTACCGATTTTGACCTTCGTCAGCACCAGGAGTTCAGCAAAAAGAAACAACAGTACTTCGATAACGATATCGATCCGGCAACGGGCAAGCCCTTTGGCAACTACATTCCCTATGTGGTCGAAACCTCCATTGGATTAGATCGAATGTTTCTCGCTGTGCTCTCGCATGCCTACGAGGAGCAAGACCTAAGCACCCCCGAAAAACAAGACAGCCGCGTGGTGTTGAAGTTTCCGGCTAGTCTGGCTCCTATTAAAATGGCCGTGTTGCCGCTTAATAAGAAAGACGGTTTACCGGAGATCGCACAAACCATCATCGACGACTGCAAACAAGATTTTCGTTGTTTTTACGAAGAAAAAGATTCCATCGGCAAGCGCTACCGCCGCATGGATGCCCTGGGAACCCCCTTTTGCGTAACGGTCGATTACCAGAGCAAAGAGGACCAGACCGTGACCATACGCCATCGCGATTCCATGCAGCAAGAACGGGTGCCCATAGCCCGCTTAAAGGAATTGGTCAAGCAAGCTTTATAAAGTAAATTTGCAGGGTGTTGTGGAGGTTAAATTTCGCAACATATTGAAAATCAACCTATTTTTATGAGGATTCTTTCCTGGCAATCCTGTATTGCCCTCTTTTTAACCGGATTTCTAATACTCAATACGTCCATTACCCTGGCCCAGGTACCCGAGGCCAGGAACAATCCCGGTGTAATGGCGCAGATCAACAATACCCTTGCCGCCAAAGGGCTCTCGCAAGAGGAGGTCA
>JBILFN010000033.1:0-15564 GCA_044351575.1 Chitinophagaceae bacterium | reverse complement strand
AACGTAGGGTTTTTAATGTTTTGACCTTGATACCCCGCCAAGAAATCTACATAGCCCGCAGGCTTGATGTCGATCTTTACTTTTCCGTCGGGACCAACACCCATAATGCGATTGTACCAATCGTTGCTCACCCTAAAGCGAGGACGGTCGAGACGTCGGTTCATAGCGCTGAGCATCGACGCTCTTTTTCGAAAATAGTCCACTTCGTCTTCGCGACCCTTTAGCTGCAAAAACTCTTGCATCGAAAAAGAGGTCGGGTTACGGTAATATCGATTACCGATTGTTTCGGTACTGTAGTAGCGCCTGGTAACGGGATCGTACTCTACCCTTCTTCTGATTATAGAGGTATCGCGCAGATCGAATCCGAGTGACTGACGCTGTGCATAAGGACTGGTGTAACGATCGTAGAGTGGAAAGCGTAGCGTATCAACATAAGGCAAGCGAGCAGTGGCTCCGGCAGAAAGAGAGAACACCCATGCACCGATCCATACAAAAAAGGGCCCAACAATATTTGCTGCGAAACGAATCAATCTGCTCTGGTAGTTAGTTTTGGAACGGACTACAGTGAACGAAGCGTTAACTTGATCAACTCTTCAGCTCCCAGGTCCGGGTGATTTTTGAGCACCTTTTCAAGGGCTTGTGAAGCCACTTGTCTATTGATGCCCAAGGCCATCAGAGCATTTAACGAATCTTGTTGCAAAGTATTGTTTATCAGAGCTAAATTATTTGTTTCAAGGGGATGTTTAGCTAGCTTATCCTTGAGCTCCAGCACCATCCGTTCTGCCGTTTTTTTTCCAATTCCCTTGATGGCCTCCAGCGAGCGGGTATCTCCCCTTAAAATAGCCCCCGCCAATTCTTCGGGTTTCATGTACGAAAGCATCACTCTGGCGGTGCTGGCCCCGATTCCCGAGACACTTATAAGTTGTTGAAATAGATCTCTTTCGGCGATTTCAGCAAAGCCGAAAAGCAAATGAGCATCTTCTCGGATCAGCAAATGGGTATAAAGCATACCCTCCGAAAGGGACTCAATCTTAGAATACGTGTTTAAACTTATGTTTACTTCGTACCCAACGCCCCCCACCTCGACCCATACCTGGGCCGGCGTCTTTTGAACGAACTTTCCTTTCAAGAAACTGATCATACTGCAAGGTAAGAAGCCAGCCCTGCTTTACCTTAACTTTGTGCAATTTTTCAACCCTTTAGCATGCACAGCAAAATCCAAGCTGCCATTACCGCAGTGGGAGGATATGTTCCCGAAGAAAAACTGACCAATTTCGATCTCGAAAAAATGGTCGATACCAACGACGAATGGATTCGGACCCGCACCGGTATCTCCGAAAGAAGAATACAGAAAGAAAATGGCAAGGCGACTTCGGACATGGTAGTGCCCGCCGTGCTGGAACTCTGTAAAAAAAGAGGCATCAGTCCCAATGAGATCGAATGTCTGATCGTGGGTACCGTTACCCCCGATATGGTGTTTCCGTCTACGGCCAATCTGGTTTGTGCCAAGATCGGCGCCACCCAGGCCTGGGGTTTCGATCTGTCTGCGGCCTGCTCGGGATTTTTATTTGCACTGGCACAAGGAGCGGCTCTTATCGAGAGCGGGCGCTACAAAAAAGTAGTGGTATGCGGCGCCGACAAGATGAGCTCGATCGTCGATTATCAAGACAGGGCTACCTGTATAATTTTCGGTGACGGAGCCGGTGCGGTGCTACTCGAACCCTGCACAAGCGAAACGGGCATTATGGATAGCATCTTGCGTACCGATGGCAACGGAGCCAGTTACTTGCACATGAAAGCAGGCGGATCGCTTCGCCCTGCCAGCGCCGAGACGGTTGCCAACCGCGAGCACTATGCCTATCAAGAAGGACAGGCCGTTTTTAAGTTTGCCGTAAAAGGAATGGCCGATGTGAGTGCCGAGTTGATGGAGAGAAACAAACTGACCGGAAACGATATTGCCTGGCTCGTACCTCACCAAGCTAACCTGCGCATCATCGATGCAACGGCCAATCGCATGGGACTGACCACCGATAAAGTGATGATCAATATCGATCGCTACGGAAATACCACTGCCGCTACCATTCCCTTATGTTTGTGGGAGTGGGAATCCAAACTCAAAAAAGGAGACAACATTATTTTGGCTGCTTTTGGCGGAGGATTTACCTGGGGTGCCATTTGGCTTAAATGGGCCTACGACTTTAAACAATAAGCGTTTGCACTATGAAAAAAAACACTACGTCAAAAGGTTGGGGATCGGTCGCCGTTCACGGCGGACATCGCCCCGATGCCGCACATGCCCATCTGACTCCCATCTATGCCAGCAGCACGTATGTGTTCGATAGTGCCGAGCAAGGCATGCATCGCTTTACCGGACAAGAACCCGGTTATATCTACGCACGCTGGGGAAATCCTACCGTTACCGAGGCCGAAGAGAAGATCGCGTTACTCGAAACCTATGAACTTGGCATCGAAGCCAAAGGAATCTTACATGCATCTGGTATGGCCGCCATCACTACGTTGCTCATGAGCACGCTGAGTCAGGGCGATAAGATCCTCTCTCACTTTTCGCTCTATGGAGGAACCGACGAGCTCGTACATCGCATCTTACCGCGTTTCGGCATCAGTGCGGTCATTGGAGACCTGCGCGACCTCAACCGCGCCGAGGAGCTGCTAAAGTCCGATCGCTCCATTAAGATGCTCTACCTCGAAACGCCGGCCAACCCCACGTTACAATGCGTAGATCTGGCAGCCCTTTGTGCATTGGCCAAAAAATACGACTGTCTGGTTGCCTGCGACAACACATTTGCCACCCCTTATCTGCAGCAACCGCTCGCACATGGTGCCGACTTCGTCATTCACTCGACCACTAAATTCCTTAACGGACACGGCACCGCCATTGGAGGAATTCTGATCGGAAAAGATGTGGAGCGCATGAAAACCTCTATCGGAAAATTCTTTCGCACTACCGGAGCGTGCGCCAGCCCCTTCGATGCCTATCTGCTAACGCAAGGCATTAAAACCCTTGAGGTAAGAATGGATAAGCATTGCTCCAACGCCGAACAGATCGCTACCTTTCTAAATCAGCACGCGGCAGTGGCACGTGTCAATTACACTGGCCTGTCCTCTCACCCCGATCATGCGATCGCTACCAAACAAATGCGTCATGCCGGAGCACTGCTTAGTTTCGAATTAAAAAAAGGATTACAGGGCGGCATTGATTTTATGAACAAGCTGCAACTCTGCGTTAGGGCCGTTTCGCTGGGAACCTGCGATACGTTACTCTCGCATCCGGCCTCTATGACACACTTTAGCGTTCCCAAAGAAGAAAAAGAAAAATACGGCATCACCGACGGACTCATCCGAATGCATGTGGGCATCGAGACTGCTGCGGATATTATCGCCGACCTTGATCAGGCCCTGCAATAAACACACATTACATACTCACCCATACAGATAATATCTTGCCATTATCCCTTACCATACGACCTGCACAACGACAAGATTGCGCCCGACTGCTGCAGTTGATAAAAGAGCTGGCCAACTACGAAAAAGCTCCGCACGAGGTAACGGTGCATCCGGCGCATTTTGCCGAGAGCGGGTTTGGAAAAAGTCCTGTCTGGTGGGCCTTTGTTGCCGAAGACGAAAACGGGATCCACGGATTTGCGCTCTATTACATTCGCTACTCTACCTGGAAGGGACAATGCTTGTATCTCGAAGACCTTATTGTGACCGAGGCCATGCGTGGCAAGGGAATAGGAGCGGCGCTGTTCGAAACTATTTTACAAGAAGCAAAAGAAAAGAAAATGGCACGCGTGTGCTGGCAAGTACTCGACTGGAACGAACCGGCCATCCACTTTTATAAAAAATACAAGGCCAGCTTCGATCCGGAATGGCTCAATGGTGCCATTGAGGTAGCTGTTCAATAGCATGGATAGGTCCACCTATCCAATTACACTCACCTGTGCCTCTTTGCTGATTTTTTGAATCAATCCCTGTAAAACTTTTCCGGGTCCCACTTCGGTAAATTGGGTAGCCCCGTCGGCGACCATCGCCTGAATACTCTGTGTCCACTTAACGGGGCCGGTAAGTTGGTTGATAAGATGTTGCTTGATCTCTTCGGCATCCATTACAGCCTTGGCCACCACGTTTTGATAGACCGGACAGATAGGTTGATAAAATGTAGCGGACTGAATAGCGGTCTTTAAGATCTCTTCGGCCGGTTTCATTAGCGGAGAATGAAAAGCACCGCCAACGGGTAACACCAGGGCCCTTTTGGCGCCGGCCTCCTTTAGTGCAGCACAAGCCTTTTCGATGCCCGCTACCGAACCACTGATTACCAGTTGGCCGGGACAGTTGTAGTTAGCAGGCACTACAACCTCTTGAATAGCGGCGCAAATCTCGGCAACTTTTTCATCGGCCAGCCCCAAGATCGCTGCCATGGTACCAGGCTGTTGCTCGCAGGCAAGCTGCATGGCATTGGCGCGCGCAGCGACCAATTTCAAAGCATCTTCGAAACTTAACACACCGGCCGCTACCAGCGCAGAGAACTCGCCGAGCGAATGGCCGGCCACCATATCGGGCTTGACCTGTTCGATACTCTTATAGGCCACGATCGAATGTAAAAAGATGGCCGGTTGCGTTACATCGGTGCGACGAAGATCTTCTTCGCTACCCGAAAACATGATATCCGAAAGACGAAAACCCAGCAGCTCGTTAGCCTGCTCCATAATTTTTTTGGCAAAGGCCGATTGTTCGTAATAGTGCTTGGCCATACCCGGAAACTGAGCACCCTGTCCGGGAAAAACATACGCATGCTTCATAGCAAGAGAGTGATTAGATTAAATTAGGATAGATTACGTTTTACTAGTTTAGTTTGGCACCGATCAGCCGCATAAACTCACTGCGCGTAGAATTCTTGTGAAACTCGCCGTCAAAGGCCGAGGTCGTGGTCACTGAATTTTGCTTCTGCACACCGCGCATCATCATACAAAGATGCTGCGCCTCTACGACCACCGCTACCCCCAATGGGTTGAGTGTTTCCTTGATCGCGTCCTTTATTTGAATAGTGAGTCGCTCCTGCACCTGCATGCGCCGGGCAAAAACATCGACCACCCGAGCCACTTTGCTAAGTCCGGTAATCCAACCGTTGGGGATATAGGCCACATGTGCCTTGCCGAAGAAAGGTAACATATGATGTTCGCACATGCTAAAGAGCTCGATGTCTTTTACCACGATCATCTCGCTCACATCTTCGTGGAACTTGGCAGAATTCAAGATGGCCTTGGCATCGAGCTGGTATCCCTGCGTTAGAAATTGCATGGCCTTGGCAACTCGTTCGGGGGTCTTGAGCAACCCTTCGCGCTCGGGGTCTTCTCCCAACCAGGCTATGGCCTCTTTATAATTTTTGGTGAGTGCCGAAGTGGCTTTCTCATCGTACTGTTCGGATTTGTGGTAGGCCATACTTTATTTTATTAGGCAGGATAATCAACAAAATTGCGAGGCGTTTCGTAAAGACGAATCTGCAGCTCTTGCTTGGGATCGATATGTGGACGCAAGAGATCGTAGATAACGATGGCGATATGCTCGGCCGTAGGGTTCAAGTTTTTGAACTCTTCGGTGTCGAGATTCAGGTTGCGGTGATCGAAACGTTCTACGACCTGTGCTTGCACCAGATCGCTGATCCACTTCATGTCGACCACATAACCCGTATCAGGATCGGGTTCGCCGGTGACCTTGACGATCAATTCGTAGTTATGACCATGAAAATGGGGAAGCGAACACTTACCAAACACCTTTTCGTTCTGCTCGGTAGACCAGTCCGGGCGGTACAATCGATGGGCAGCATTGAAATGCTCTTTTCTGTAAACGGCAACTTTTTTAGACATACAGGTTTGATGAAACTTTTATCGGACGTAGTCTAAACAAGTCTGCGGACGATTAGTTCGATATTTGTTTAAAGTTACAACTATTTATCCCCATAATACTCAACATATATTTTTGGGGTTTCTACGAGCTTAAGACAATGCAACTGAACGTGGGCGGGCAAGGCTGGCCCCAGCTCATCCCAAATACCCACCACCAGGTTCTCGATCGAGCATAATTTTCCGCGCATAAAGTCTACATCGAGGTTTAGATTCCGGTGGTCCAGTCTTTCGACGATACGCTCCTTAACGATGGCACTCAGCTTCTTGGCGTCGAAAATAAATCCGGTATCAGGATCTGGCAAGCCCTTGATGGTTACGAACAATTCAAAATTATGACCATGCCAGTTGGTGTTGGCGCATTTGCCAAAGACCGCTTCGTTTTTTTCGGTAGACCAGTCAGGATTGTAGAGACGATGAGCAGCATTGAAATGCTCGATACGGGTTAAGTAAACCATGCTTTACTTTTAGCTCTCTCACAGCATAGGGCGGAGAGAGGGGTGAAGGGCAAAGTTAGTGACATTCAACTAATTTTACGTTCATGAATTGTCTGATCGCAGCCGCCACTCCCATCGAGATCGCTCCCCTGCTCAACGAATTACCAAAGGGGATAAGAGACGATATGGAAATAGATGTGCTGATCACCGGCATCGGACTGATGGCTACCACATACGCTTTGCAAAAACAGATCTCTATAAAACGACCGGACCTGATTGTTCAAGCCGGGGTCGGCGGATGCTTCGACAAGAAGATCGCACTGGGTTCTGTAATGACCATCCGACAAGATGTTGTCGCCGATCAAAGTGTAATGGAATTAAAAAAACTAAAGACCCTCTTTGAGCTGCGACTACTACCCGCCGACCAATTTCCCTACAAGAAAGGATGGCTGGTCAATCCCTATAAAGGATTTCGCAGCATTGGCCTGCCCGTGGTCAATGCCATTTCTGTCAATGAGATCACTACCGACCCGCGCCGCGTACAACACTATAAAAAGTTATTCTCTCCTGTCATTGAGTCCATGGAGGGAGCTGCGCTGCACTATGTATGCCTGCTTGAGCAACTTCCTTTCTTACAGCTACGCAGCGTTAGCAACTACATTGCCGAAAGAAATAAAAACAATTGGAAATTGTCCGAGGCCGTTACACAACTAAACAAGACCTTGTTGCAGGTGTTACATAAACTATGAAGATCAGCATTGGTTTTTCTCCCTGCCCCAACGATACCTATGTCTTTGATGCCATGGTCAATCACCTGATTGACACCGATGGGCTCGAATTCGACCTGTTCATAGAAGATGTCGAGACACTCAACGAGTGGACCATAGAGGGTCGACTTGATGTAACGAAGCTTAGTTTTCCGGCACTCTTTGCCGCAAAGGGAAACTATTGTCTATTAAATAGCGGAGCCGCACTCGGAAAAGGTGTAGGCCCTCTACTAGTGGCAAAAGAGCCACAAGGGGACGATGCAATGTCGATAAACGACTGCTCCATTGCACTGCCCGGTCAACATACCACGGCGCATCTATTATTCTCATTAGCATTTCCCGAGGCGGCGCAAAAACAGTTCATGCTTTTTTCAGAGATAGAACAATCCGTTTTATCGGGCCATTCACAGTTGGGGGTATTGATTCACGAGAACCGATTTACCTACGAGGCTAAAGGATTACATAGGGTTATGGACCTGGGCGCCTATTGGGAACAGCAAACCGGCGTACCCATTCCACTGGGAGGCATCGCCATCAAAAGATCGCTGGCCGGTACCATCGGCGAAAAAATTCAACGACTGATCGCCGATAGTCTGCAAAAAGCCCGGCAACAACCACAGATCAGCGAATTTGTACGATCGCATGCGCAGAGTATGGACCCGACCGTAATGCAACAACATATCGATCTCTATGTAAACGACTTTACGCGTTCGCTGGGTAGCGACGGTCAAAAAGCCATTCGCAGGTTGTTCGATGTATATCAAAAAATAAATCCGGGCCAAGACATTGATACGAACCCCAATAAAGAAGTAACGAATTTCAACGAGTGGACGTTGAGCGAGAAGGAATGATCAGGAATTGCGATCTTTTAAGGCTGCCCCGTACACTTGTAAACAACGTTCTCTGGCCAACTCGTGCTTTACGATAGGCGCAGGATAAGACGGCGACTCACATTCGGGCACCCAATGACGAACGTACCGAAGTTCCGGATCGAATTTCTTTGTTTGTATGTAAGGATTGAAGACTCTGAAGTAAGGAGCCGCATCACAACCGGAACCGGCAGCCCATTGCCATCCACCATTGTTTGCCGACAGATCGAAATCGAGTAATTTCTTTGCAAAATAAGCTTCGCCCCATCGCCAGTCGATCAATAAGTGTTTGGTCAAAAAAGAAGCCACGATCATACGAACCCGGTTATGCATAAATCCGGTTTGATTCAGTTCGCGCATGCCGGCATCTACAATAGGATAACCCGTAAGCCCCTGACACCAAGCCTCGAACTCTTTTTCGTTATTGCGCCATACGATACGATCGTAGACCGGCTTAAAGCTAGAAGACACGACATGCGGAAAACGCCAAAGGATCATCTGATAAAAATCGCGCCAGATAAGCTCCGATAAAAAACTTTCGTTAAGCGATCCCGCCTCACGTGCCAAACTTCTGATGCTGATGGTACCGAATCGAAAGTGTACACTCAATCTCGATGTACCGGCCACCGCTGGAAAGTCGCGCTGCTCCTTGTATTGCTTAATGGTGCTCTTATCCCAGCTGGATGAAGGAAAAGAAATAGCGGCAGCGGTAAATTTCATTTGCCGCAACGAGGGAATATCGAGCGATTTTTGCTTATGAAATGAATCCATCAATTTTTCTGAGCCAAACGATCGTAACTGGGCGGCGGTAATGGTCGCACGCCACTTTCTCGAGTAAGGCGTAAAGATCGTATAGGGTAACCCATCATCTTTTACTACCTCTGACTTTTCAAAAATAACCTGATCCTTAAAAGAATAAAACTCAATGGATCGGGTTGCAAAAAAATCAGCCATTTTCGCATCGCGCTCCCTGGCATAAGGCTCATAGTCATTATTGGTGTAGACGGCCTTGATATCGTACTCGTTGCACAGATCGGAAAAAACTTTATGGACCAATCCATGTCGCACCACAAGGGTACTATCTGCCGCTATTAACTGCTGATGAAGAGCAAGTATGGACTGGTGAATAAAGCTTACACGGGCATCGGCGGGATCGTCCAGTTCATCTAAAATTGACTGGTCGAAGATGAACAGGGGCACAACAGGATGCTTTCCCTTTAACGCCTGAAAAAGGCCGGCATTATCTTGCAAGCGCAGGTCGCGGCGAAACCAAAAGACCGAAACGGCATGTTTCATACCTGTTAAACAAGCCGACTGGATAATAGTTGGCCTATGACAACCGAATAAGGCCGTATCTGAGGGCAAATAGTGCCATTCCGGCCAAATTGCGACTTCCGGTCTTGATCCTGATCCTGTCCCGAATGCTTTCAATCGTACGGGGGCTTAGCGACAAAGAGGAAGCAATGTCGCGGGTGCTCTGCTCCTGGCAAATAAGACGCAGCACGGTAACTTCCTTTTCCGTAAGGGCGGTCTGCAGACTGGAAGCGTTCACCGATACCGGCCTAAAGACCGATTCCAGCTCCTTTTGACCCGAGGATGCAGAGTAAAAATAACCCTGTTCCATCACGGTCCGAATGGCTGCCGCGACATCGGACAGGTCCGACAACCTCGATAAAAACCCATTAGCGCCCGCCTTTGATAACTTCTCTGCCAATAAAGCATCCAGGTCGTTTCCAAGCAATAAGATCTTGGAATCGGGAGCCATTTTTCTAATTTGTAAAAGGGTATCAAAACCCCTGGTCATTGGCATATCAAGATCCAAAAAGATCACATCTGGCTGAAGGGAGGTTAATAGCGTGAGCAACGCGGGCTCCGAATCGGCTTCACCAACGACCCGGATGTCTGCGGAATTAATGATGGCGGCCTTGAAGCCAACTCGAAAGATCTCAAATTCATCGGCAATAACTACAGTGATAGGTGTGGTTTGCATAAACAAGAATTTTATACATGCAAATTCCGACAAGGAAGACCCAAAAAAAAGGGTAAAAACCCTAATTTTTTCGACTTCGGAAAATACGGTCATTACGTATTTTATGCTCACTGACCTAACAGATCAGTCGATTGCGCAGCGCATAGGCGACCAGTGAGATACTGGAATTGACCCCTGTCTTTAGCTTGAGATGATAGCGAATATTCTCAACCGATTTTTCACTCAAAAAGATACGCTTGGCGATGTCTTTCGTCTTGCAGCCATCGGCTAATAATTCGAGTACCCGTATCTCGTTCTTGGAAAGTCGAAGTGCATCGACCGGTCTGCCGAGATTCCTTCTGCGAACTCGGGTAAGCAATGCACGACTTGCCAACTCGCTAAAGTAAATATCCTTTTCGGCAACCGCCCTAACAGCAGCTACAACAACATCTTGCTCTGCTTCTTTTGAAAAGATCGCATTAACACCCTTATTCAATAACTCCCGAACTTGTAACAGATCTTCCGAGGCGGTCGCAACTACCACTTTAAGGTTAGGATAGTGAGACTTCTTCTGTTCCATAAAAGAAAAGATGTCGAACTGTGCGATGTCTGCACTTACCAGTAAAATGGCCGGCAAACAACGATTCAGCATCTGTACAAGATCTTTTACGGTAGCTGCCTCCCACACTCGTTTTATATCCTTCTCCGAGGCCAGGGCCGCCATAATTCCCCTTCTAAAGTATAAGTGCCGATCTGCAAGACCTATAGTAATCATCCGATTCCCTAATGTTGAGCTACAAGTTCCACCAATAAGTTCATAAACAGATCAGGTATGTTTATTGATTTTTTTGTAGTTCTTTTTCTACAAAACACTTGTATTAACCCAAAAGTCTTGAAAATAAAAACGGCGATACATTCAAGAAAATGAAAAACTCCAATCTAATTTTAATTATTGATTAGAAAACTATAGCGGAGTAGTAAAATCAAAATAAGCATTATTAACTACAATAATATTTAAAACCAACTCCCGTGCAGAGCAGCGAAATAATTCTTATTTCAATTTGTGCAGCGCAGAGCGTTGGACTTTTAGTATTGCCGCTTTACTATAGAGGAGTGATCAAGAAGAATATATCGGATGCGCATCAGAAAGCACTATCGGCCGAAGAGGCTGCCATCAAGAAAATGGCAGCAGAGTTGCACGACAACCTGGCCCCATCGCTATTACTTACAAAACTACAATTAGAAAAATATATCACAACTAACAAAAGCAATCAGCTAACAGCGTGTGCAAGAAGAATAGCAACCACACTGGAGCAACTTAGGGAACTGGTCAACTTGCTTCACCCTTCGGCTGTATCGCACCTTGGCCTGGTAAAGGCCACCAGAGACCTGCTACTAGTACTGGAGCAAAATACGAATATAAAGACCTCTTTTTCGGTAGACACATCACTTGTTGGCCTGGAGCAAGAAACGGAGATATCCATCTTTCGCATCATTCAAGAGTCCGTTCAAAATAGTCTAAGGCATGCCCAACCAAGCGAGATCGGCATTAGTATGTACGACCGAGACAATCATGTCTGCGTCGACATACAAGACAATGGCATTGGCTTTTTGCCCGAAAAGATCAGACAAGGCCATGGAATGGCCAGCATAAAGCAGCGAGCGCACACGATCAACGGACAGCTGATCGTTGAATCAACCTCCGGCAAGGGCACCCACATACATCTTAAAATCCCTAAATAAACCCCTATGACAACCATCGTACTTGTAGACGACCACGTAATGGTCAGAAAAGCACTGGCCGAACAAATTGACACCATGGGCTACGCAAAGGTCATCGGCCAATTCTCGAACGGAAAAGAACTAACGACCACCTTAGAAGAAGGGCTTGACCCGGAGCTGATCATCTTGGACCTCAACATGAAAGAGATGAACGGCATCGAGACGGCCCGCTGGCTAAATCAGCATCGACCCCAGATCAAAGTTCTGATCTTGACCATGTTCGAGACGGAATTTACCCTGGTGCAAATTCTTAAAGCGGGGGCTCGCGGAATCATCCATAAATCGGCCAAGGGTGCAGAGCTAAAGACCGCCATCGAAAATATCGTCAACGACGGATTCTACTATTCGAACTATACCAGCAGTAAGCTGGTCGGTCTTATCAAGGACAAGACCGAGGGGCTTCGCTCGTTGGAGCGGGTCATGCTGGACGATCGGGAGATTGAGTTCCTGAAACTGGTCTGCTCCGATAAGACCTACAAAGAGGTTGCACAAGAGCTGCGTCTCAACCCAAGAGCGGTCGATTCCCTCAGAGATCAGCTTTTCGTTAAACTCGATGTAAAAAGCAGAGTAGGCCTGGCCATGATCGCGCTCAAGCATGGAATTGTACCTTTATAGGTATAGTGCTTACCGATGAATTGCCTTCTTGCAGCCGTCATTGACTGGGATCAACTTGTAAATCCGAATAAGATTACGATCGCTCTGTTGCTGCTCGTAGCGGTTCTGTTATTCGTTCTGTTATTTTACCAGCGCAGAATCCGATCGGTCAACGCCAAACTACTGGCCCTCGAGAAAAAACAACAGCAATTACTGCTCGACGCATCGCTTCGGTATCAAGAAGAAGAAAGAAAAAAGTTATCGGCCAACCTGCACGACGATGCCGGACCCTTACTGGCCACGGCCCGGTTGTATTTGAACGATCAGCTCTTGGAGCAAGACAAGGCCACGCAGGCACAAACGATCGCCATGACCCGCTCTATTTTAGATGAGGCCATAGGGCTGGTTCGAAGCATCAGCCACGACCTTATTCCGCCTACGCTCAAGAATTTTGGCCTCCACTCGGCCATCCACGACCTTGTAAAAAAGATAAATGGAGCGGGTGTGGTTACCGCCTCGGCGAGTTTTGTAACACACGAAAAAAGATACAGCGAAGAAAAGGAGATGATCATCTATCGAATCGTACTAGAGCTGCTCAACAATATATTGAAGCACAGTAATGCCAGTTTTATAGACGTGGAGCAGGTATGGCACCAGCAACAATACCGTTTACTGATCTCTCATGATGGCGATGGTCTTACGCAAGAAATTTTTGAACGCCTCAATACCGAACGCGAGGGCATGGGCCTAAAGAATATTGCCGGACGAATTCGGCTTCTCGAAGGAAGCATTCATTTCGAAAAAGAGCCAGGCAAGAATATCTATGCCATTAAAATCGTCATTCCATGAATGAGATAACCGTTGCCATCGCCGACGATCACCAGCTATTCCGAAAAGGCGTTATTTATTCGCTGTCGGCTTACAAGCAAATTCGTTTTGTAGCGGAGGCGGATAACGGCGACGAACTCTTGCATTGTCTGGCAAAACATCGAATACAAGTCGTACTCATGGACCTAAAAATGCCGGGTAAGGACGGTATCGAAACAACAAAGATCATCAGCCGCGACTACCCCGACATAAAGGTGTTAGTGGTAAGCATGCACGAAGACGAACGATTCGTATATCACCTAATGGAGAACGGGGCCCATGGCTACCTGCTAAAGAACGCAGAACCACAAGAAATGCTAAAGGCCATCAAAGAGGTGGTCGAAAAAGGATACTACCTCAACGATTTTGTAAACAGGGTACTATTACGTAGCGCCGGTCAAAAACAAAAAAGCCTGCCCCCACTCGAGCAAGACATGGTCTTATCGGATCGAGAAAAAATGGTGTTGCGTCTAATTTGCATGGAATTTACCGCGCAAGAAATTGCGCAAAAAATGGAGCTTAGTTCCCGCACAGTAGAAGCGATCAAAGACCGCTTGATGGACCGCTTTGGCGCGAAGAATACGGCCGGATTGGTTTTTTTCGCTGTGCGAAACGACCTGATCGACTAATCGAATCGCAATTCGGGTATCTCTCCCTCTACGACCAACCTGCCGGCTGTTTTAGTGCGGATCTCGTCGACCGATACGCCGGGTGCTCTTTCGAGTAATCGAAAACCATCCGGAGTAATATCGAGTACTGCCAGATCGGTGACGACCTTTTTTACACAACGAACACCGGTGAGGGGTAAGGTGCAAGCAGGCAATAATTTTGATTCTCCTTTAGGATTGGTATGCATCATGGCTACGATGATGTTGCGAGCGCTGGCCACGAGATCCATGGCCCCACCCATTCCCTTGACCATCTTACCCGGAATTTTCCAATTCGCGATATCACCGGTATCACTTACCTCCATGGCGCCGAGTACGGTCAAATTTACCTTCCCGGCCCTGATCATACCGAAACTTTGGGCCGAGTCAAAAAAAACGGAACCCTTTACAGTGGTGATGGTCTGTTTACCGGCATTGATAAGATCGGCATCCTCTTGCCCGGCCAACGGAAACGGACCCATGCCCAACAAACCGTTCTCACTTTGCAATACTACATCCATCCCCTTGGGAATATAATTAGCCACCAAGGTAGGAATGCCGATGCCCAGGTTTACATAATACCCTTGTTGCAACTCTCTGGCAATGCGCTGTGCGATCTGTTCTTTAGATAGTGCCATCGGAAATTTTTTAAACGCGTCTGACCGTTCGTTGTTCTATTCTCTTCTCGTACCCCGTACCCTGAAAAATGCGATGCACATAAATGCCCGGCGTGTGAATGGCATCGGGATCGAGCTCACCCGCCGGTACCAGTTCTTCGACCTCTGCGATGGTAATTTTTCCGGCCATGGCCATCAGTGGATTAAAATTGCGTGCGGTGGCTCGGTAGATCAGATTGCCCATCGTATCGCCCTTCCAGGCTTTTACAATGGCAAAATCGGCATCGAAAGCCATTTCGAGCAAATAATCCTTGCCGTCAAAATTCCGTACCTCCTTTCCCAATCCTACCTCGGTACCAACACCGGCAGGGGTGTAAATAGCGGGCATTCCATATCCTGCAGCCAGGCAACGCGTGGCCAGGGTTCCCTGCGGGATCAATTCTACTTGTAACTCTCCGCTAAGTAACTGCCGTTCGAACTCGGCGTTCTCTCCCACATAAGAGGAGATCATTTTTTTTACCTGGCGCTGTGCGAGCATCAGGCCAATACCAAAATCGTCCACACCGGCATTGTTGGAAATGCAGGTCAGCTCACGCACCTGCTTTCGCACCAGGGCGGCGATACAATTCTCGGGAATACCACAGAGCCCAAACCCTCCCAACATCAATGTGGCCCCGTCCATAATATCTGCTACTGCCACATCAGGGCCTGCTACTACTTTGTTCATGGTATGCTACATTAATGGTCTGTAAAATTAAGGAACTTACTCCAGCAGCTTAACGGGTTTTCGGTCAGGCATCCTGTCGATCTTCTCTTCTTTGCGCGCAATGGAGTCCATCATCGTGGCCATTAGATCGGGACGTGACTGGTAGTAGCGAAAACTTTCTTTGAACTGCTGCTCCGATACGCCATGTATGGCCAGCACCCGGTTATACCACCTGATCTTTTCGACATCCTTCTTTAAGACGCTGTCTTGCGGAAGCAAAAAACCAGTTACGAATTGATCGGCGCGCATCAGATCGGCTACCAGCTCTTGCATTTTATCGGGCGGTATCACATCGCCGGGAATCGACTTGTCGGAGCGACAAGCCAAC
>JBILFN010000110.1:0-5669 GCA_044351575.1 Chitinophagaceae bacterium | reverse complement strand
TCATCTGCGCGTAAATATCAAACGTGTTGTTCTGCAAGGGCGTTCCGCTCATGCAAAGCCGGTGCTTTGCCTGCAGTAAGGCGGCCGCCCTGGTTACTTTACTCGACGGATTTTTTATGGCCTGCGACTCATCCAATATGGCGTAATCGAGCACAATAGTGCTGAGCAACTTGATATCGCTTCGCAAGGTTCCGTATGTGGTGATCGTAATATCGTGGTCTTCGAGTTGTTCTTTTTTGCGGGTGCGGGCCGCTCCATGATGAATTCTAAAACTTAGCGACGGAGTAAACTTTTTGATCTCATTTTCCCAATTATAGATCAACGTGGTTGGACACACTACGAGGGCCTTTAGTTTTCCTTCGGTGCGCTTGTAATATTCAAGAAAAGAAAGCGCCTGCACGGTCTTACCAAGTCCCATATCATCTGCCAGAATACCACCCCAGTTAATTCCCCGCAAATAGTTGAGCCATTGGTACCCGGCCACTTGATAGGGACGCAAAACCTTGCCCAGAGGACCCGTGAGTTCGATCGATTCGATCTTATCGAAGCGACGCAACTGCTCATACTTCTCTTCGAGTTGTAATTCAAGATCTTCGTCTTGACGATTGGCATACAGCTCGTCGACCACGCCCAAATGATAGCGAGAGAGCTTAAGCGAGTCGGTCTTGCCCTCGCCAACGCGAAACAAGAGCGCATATTTCTTTAACCACTCCTCGGGCAGTACGCCCAATGAGCCGTCTCCGAGCTGTACATAAGGCTGCTTGCTGGCCAATGCTTTTTTTACGTCGGCCACCGTTACCTGCTGATCACCGAACACAATATTGACCTTGGCATCGAACCAATCGGTATGACTACTAATAAAAATACGCGTCTGTGGTTTTGCCGTATTAAAACGATAATGCTTGAGTAGCTCGAAACCAAAGACCGGCGTTTTTGCCTCCTTCATGGCATCGACAAACAGAAAGAACCAATTATTGCGAAGTACATCGGATCCCTTTAATGCCAACGTGCCATCCTCTTTGTTGTAAACAAATCCCGAATGCAGGCTTTGGAGTTTTTGTAAAAAAGTATTTTCCTTTTCTGTTTGTCGCTGTATAATAAGCACTCCGTCTCCCTGTGGTACCAGCACTCGTTGCCCGTCCTTAAATCCGGCTTCATAGCCCTGGTACGAGAAACGAGGCGTAAAGACCAGGTAATCGCCCTTTTCGCTCAGTACTACGCGAGGCTCCGGAGATGTATTGCTGATCTCTGTGGTCAGCGACTTGTCAAATTGCACCGCATAATCGCGCGACAGGGGTAAGATCTCTTCTTGCAGCGTTTGTTTCCATTGGGCAGACTGAATAACGCGCTTGCCGGCGGGTCGATATTGTTCGATCAGCAGGATGGTCTCTTTATTCTTCCAGCAAAATGCCTGGTGGTTATAAAAGAAAAGGAGCGGAGTGGAGGCCTCATTGTCGCCCAGATCGAGTTCGGCAATGCCGGCTTTTACCTTGCACGACAACGTATACTGGCTGTTCTTTTTGACAACGAACAAGGGTCGCGCCTCCTCCGATTGTAAATACAGCGGCTGCAGATGCGCTGTCTTGAATGCTTTGCCGGCTGCCAGGGTATAGACCAACGCCTGCGAACCAAACTCCTGGAATAACCTATGCAATTTAGGTTGCAGGTATTCGGTGATCAGATCTTTGGTTTCTTCGGGCAGGTCATCGTCCTCACTATGCAGAATATTTTCCCAGATACCTGAAAAGGGGGAGTTTCGATTAACGTACTTATTGATATCGCTGTCTTGCAATTTTCGCACCAGTTGCAGAAGGGCCGCATCGGTAGTGCTAAGATTATCGGTATTGATAAACCGGGCAATGTCGAGTTTCTCGACCTTGCCGACCAATCCGTCGTTGGTATCATTGGGTTCTCCGATAACGGCATCGACCGAAAAACGAGGAAAAGATTTCTTATTGAAATTAAAGACCAAGCCCAGCCGTTGTTGAGGCAACGGAGTCGCTGCAGCAACGGGCTCCTCGGGGATAACCGTAGTGAGCTCGGGGAAAGAACGCAGAGCCGGGCGAGCCACCGGTGCGGTAACGGCCGCTCTTTTGATAGAGGTGTCAAGAACGCGTAAAAAGGGTTTACCCTCTTGGTAGGTGAATTCAAACTTTCCTTTCAGATCGTCCTTCAATGAATACCCGTAGGCCTCCAATAGTTTATTTTTCTCTTTGTCCCAATTACGAATACTATCGAAATAATTGGCTCCGTAGGTATTGAGCAACTGTAAGAAAACGATCACCTTGGGCAGGCAAAGCGGATGCTCTACATCTTCATAGGTACAACTGGTATCAAAATTGCGCTCTTCGTTCTTTCTTATCAATACCTCATACATCTGTCCCTCTAGTTTCACCTGCGCCTTGACCGTTTCGTTCTCTGCATATTCGATCACCGCTTTTTGGGTGCGCAGAAACGTCTCGGCCAATACGAGCGTCTCGGCCGCACAAAGTAGTCGAAGATGCTTCAGATCGATCGACTTCATCTTGACTACCGTATGCCGCTGGTCGTAGCGAATATGCCCCGTTTGCAGGTGACCCCTGTCGAGCAATTCCTGTAATTGAAACAGGGCTGCCGCCTCGTGTCGACATATATCGCCCAGGTTGTAGGGGCAACCGCAACGAAGCGATGTAGCCTTGGGATCTCTGAAATGATGGATATATACTTTATAAAAAGTACTGTAACTGTCGTCCTTTACCCGAAAGGTGGCAGTGCCGAACAATTCATCGTACTCGACCAACTCCACATAGCCAATGGCATGAATTTTCTTACCGCGCTTGATCACCTCATCGGTGCCATGCGTGTAGACATATTTGATTAAATGTGGTAAGGCCAACGGTCTAGAATATTAAAAAAGAAACCCGGTTTAAAAAAGGAGAACCTACAAATCTAAAGGAATGTGATTCGCATTTCCATCGATTCTTAAAGAAAAAAAACATAGGCCCCGTTTCGGGAAAGCAGTCAAAAAATTTCGTATCTTGAACGATTTATTTTTTGATGACGAGTTTGCCGTCCTTGTAGTACGGGAGCACGTTAGCTGCGTCGGGCGTCAGGCAAAACGTAATGTCGTCGATCAGCCCAAATCGTTTGACCAGTCGGTGATAATGCGTTAACCGGGGAGCAAACTCCAGCAGATTGTCCTTATGCTGGCGGTATAGCGAAACGGCCATCAACGAGCTGTCACAATGAATGCTAAACTGGTCTTGCAACCGGTCGATTACCGCGCCGGCAAAGAGTGTGTCTTCGAGATTGAACCGATCTTTCCAGCCGGCGCATCCTAACACCACATTTTTGTTTTTCGCTTGCAGATAATCACAGATCGCGCTCAGGTTCGGAAAACTGCCGGCCACAATGGTAGAGGCATTTCGGTCGAGTGCCATTTGTAACAGCCGCGTACCATTGGTAGTGGTCAGTACCAGGGTGCGGCCTCCGATAAATTCACGCGAATATTCCAAGGGAGAATTTCCATGCTGCAACCCTTCGGCGATCATACCATCGCGCTCACCGGCGGCGACGCCGTCGATACTCTTACTCATCTCGATAGCCTTGGGAACGGAATCTACCGGTATAACGGCGCGGGCTCCGTTGTGGAGCGCCGATACGATGGTAGAAGTGGCCCTAAATACGTCTATGATCACCACCACACTGTCAGAAAGATCGTACAAGTGAAGCAAAGCAGGAGAGAGAGAAGTAAAAAGCGAAGGTTTGGTTTTCATGCAAAAAATATTCGCAGCTATTTGATAAGTATTTTTTTCCAACGGTCGGTTTCGGCAAAGCGCTTGATGGTTTCGTTGCGCCGATGCAAGAGCGATTCCATATAGCGAGTAAAGTACAGTGAATTGAACCAACGACCCAGTTTGCCATAGGGCATTTCAAAATCGAGCAGGTCTATCAAGAGCATTCCATTATCGATCGATTTAAAATGATGTTCGTGGCGCAGGCTGGTCAGGTCGCCCTGCATTTGCACCTCGGTGATCACATCGGCACGTTTTACCTCAACATATTTTATGCGTTGCAGTCGTTCTTTGAAAAATTGATGCGAGCGCCAGGTAACGGTGTCGCCTTTTTCGATAAGCCCGAATCGGGTGCCTGCAACCGCCTCGAGTTTGAACGGAGCCATTGATTCTTTATACACCGTAATATGCCTGCTCAGGTCAAACACCACCTCCGATGGGGCCGCAATGAATGTAGTAAGGTGAATCGTGGGCATGGCAATGACTATACAAAAGGAATTTTTACTACCTGCGCTTTTAGTTGCTTATCGCGCACCTGAACGTAGATCGTACTATCGAGTTGGGCCTGCGATGTTTGTACGTATCCCATACCAATAGCCTTGCCCAATGTCGGCGATTGAGTTCCCGAGGTCACCACGCCGACTACGGCACCCGCCGCATCTTTTATCTCGTAACCATGGCGGGGAATACCCTTGTCGATCATTTCAAAGCCGACCAGTTTTTTAGAGAGGCCTGCTGCCTTTTGACGGGCAAACAAGGTAGACGAGGTAAACTCTTTGGTAAACTTCGTGATCCATCCCAATCCGGCTTCGAGCGGCGACGTGGTATCGTCAATATCGTTACCGTACAGACAAAATCCCATTTCGAGTCGTAACGTATCGCGAGCCCCCAGCCCGATGGGCTTTAATCCCTGAGGGCCGCCGAGCGAAAAAATAGCGTCCCAGATCTTTTCTGCATGATCTTCTACATCCTCAAAATAAATTTCTACACCACCCGCACCGGTATAACCGGTGGCACTGATCAATACATTATTGACACCGGCAAAGGTTCCTTTTACAAAAGTATAGTAGGCTAAGTTGACCAGATCCATTTCGGTAAGCGGTTGCAGCATGCGCGCGGCTTGCGGGCCTTGCACTGCCAGCAAACAGGTCTTTTCAGAAATGTTGTGCATCTCTACGCCTTTGTGATTATGCTGCTGTATCCAGTTCCAGTCCTTCTCGATATTCGAGGCATTCACCACCAGCATATAGGCCTTATTCTCTTCTAGACAGTAGACGAGCAGGTCGTCCACAATACCACCCTTGTCGTTGGGTAAGCAGCTGTACTGCACCTTTCCGGCAAATAATTTAGCGGCATCGTTACTGGTAACACGCTGAATCAGATCCAACGCATCGGGCCCTTTGAGTACAAACTCTCCCATATGACTTACATCAAAGACGCCTGCATTTTTGCGTACGGTAGCATGCTCATCGTTGATGCCCGAATAAGAGATAGGCATTTCGTAGCCCGCAAATGGAGCCATCTTAGCCCCCAGGGCTATGTGCTTGTTGTAGAACGGGGTTCGCTTGACCGACATGTGCTTTTTTTGAGAGCACAAATGTACGCGAATCCGCGCTTGTTCTATAGGGTATCGGGGGGTGCCGGATCGCCGCCGACCGGGCGCAGTGTTCCGCCGGGCATCATCTCGTAGACCACACCAACTTGATAGGGAAAGTCGGTATCGTCCCAGAAGATCTCATTTACCCGGCCCCGCTTATTGTACCGGATTTGCAATTCGCCATAGGTCAACTTTTCTTTGATCGACTCATCAAAAGAAATGGTCTTTCCGACCGGCATCTGCACCACCAACTTTACCTGCTGGGCGCGGTATTTATCCTTGGCGGCAATAGCATAGTA
>JBILFN010000109.1:0-5678 GCA_044351575.1 Chitinophagaceae bacterium | reverse complement strand
TTTAAATTATCCGAATACCAGTTGATCTGATATGAAAAGAAGAGACTTTCTATCGGGGGCCGTTCCCATGGCTGCACTCTTACCGGAGTTGATCAACGGATATTCCGTCAATGCCTTTACCATGCAAAATTCACTGGTACAGGCGCTGATGCAAGGAGAGACGCTGACCGACCATGTACTGGTCATCATACAGCTTTCCGGCGGTAACGACGGACTCAATACCGTGATTCCCGTTGCCGATTATTCGAAATATTTCAATGCGCGTAGCAATGTAGCCATACCAGAGGCGGCGGTATTACCGATCGCCGGTGTTACCGGTACCGGTCTGCATCCCGCTATGACAGGACTGCAAACCTTGTTTGCCGAAGGAAAGGCGAAGGTGATTCAGTCGGTAGGCTATCCGCAACCCAACTTCTCTCACTTTAGGGCCACGGATATTTGGATGAGTGGATCTAACAGCAATCAAGAGGTTTATAGCGGATGGGCCGGTCGTTATCTCGACTACGAGTATCCCGGTTATCCGGATGGTTACCCTAATGCAAGTATGCCCGATCCGTTGGCCATTCAGATCGGCAGCAGCACATCGCTAACACTGCAGGGGCCCACGCGTAACATGGGGTTGAGCATTACCAATCCCTCGACCTTCTATAATCTGTTATCGGGTGCTACCGATTATGCGCCTAACACGCGTGCGGGAAAAGAACTGACCTACATCAGACAGATCAACCAGCAAACGCAGGGTTACGCTTCTGTGATCCGCTCTGCCGCCAATGCTGTTACCGTGCAAGCGCCTTATCCTACTGGTAATAGTTTGGCCGATCAACTCAAGATCGTAGCCCGTCTTATCAAGGGAGGTCTCAAGACCCGTGTATACATGGTTAGCTTCGGCGGTTTCGATACGCACTCTGTACAAGTGAACGCCGATAAAGTGACCGGTACGCATGCCACCCTGCTTGGACGTGTCTCGGCCGCCATCAAGGCATTTCAGGACGATCTTAAATTCTTGTCGATCGAAGACCGTGTATTGGGAATGACCTTTAGCGAATTTGGTCGTCGGGTCCGTTCCAATTCGAGCGTGGGCACCGACCATGGTGCGGCCGCTCCGTTATTCTTGTTCGGAAGTCAGGTCGATCCGGGCATGTTGGGCGTTAATCCTACCTTACCGGCATCGGCTACCGTCAATGATAATTTGCCGATGCAATACGATTTCAGAAGCGTGTACGGGACCATCCTGGAGAAATGGTTCTGTCTCGATAAATCGGTGGTTCAATCATTGTTTCCTCCTAACATCAATAGCCAGTTGCAATCGCTTCCCTTGGTAAAGCAAGGCGCCTGCAGCGGAGTAACCCCACCGCCATTGCCTCCACTGCAGATGGCGATCACTAACTTTCCTAATCCGTTTACGTCGCGCACGACCATTCAGTTTACTACAGAGGGAGGTCATACGTTACTGCAGGTATTCGATACACTCGGAAGGCTGATTACCATTTTAGCCAATAAGGAGTTTATGGCCGGTACCCACCGGGTCGATTTTGACAGCGAAGGCTTACCCCCCGGCATCTACTATGCCCGTCTGCAAAATGGTATTGCACAAGAAGTGCGCGCCATGATGAAAGTCCGTTAATTCCAATTCGGTAATAAAAGTTGTATGTTGAACGTTCGGTAATCAACGAGCGTTGGTCTGTTCGCTCCGATCAATCTGTAATGCGGTGCCCTGCATTGACCCAATCCGTGATCTTTTGTTTGTCGATGGCGGTCAGTTGACCATTCTGTGGCATAAAGGTGGGCGTTCCATTTACGGAGCGAATACGGATACGGTCCCAGCTGGCAACGATAGAGGCATCGGTATCCAGGTTTTTTCCTCCGCTGGCACCTCCGTTAAGGTGGCAGGGACCACAGTAGCCGCTGATAAGTTGTTTTACGGCCGCATATTTAGGACCATAGGCCTCGATGGTAGTACTGATGGTATCGGAGCATCCCTTCTGGTTGATGACCCAGATCACATATTTGCCCGGAGCCAGTCCCGTAAAGTTGGGATTGGCTTGCGAGGCTCCGTTATTGAGTTGATAGCGCAACGTGTCTCCGCGAGGGTAGAATATGGAGATGCTGCCATTGTTTACGCCTCCGACGGCCGGATTCTTGGTAAACTGAATATCGTAAGTAGTGCCTGCGCAGCGGTCGGTGCCGTCTTGCTTCGAACAGCCGACCAACAGCGTAAGTAGTATGCCAACAGGTATAATCAGGCGTCTCATACCTCTACAAGGTATAAAAAAATCTAAAATGCTTAACACTCAATTACAAATGGGCATCCGGGCCTATTTTCTTATATTTGCAATATTGTTGCAAAATAGCCGATCGTATCGGACTCTATTTTTAATGAGACCTAACCATTTTTATTTACGATTTACAGGGATGTTGCTGCTATTGGCGGTCTTTACAGCAGCTGCCCAGCCGTCCACCTGCTTGTTGACACTCTCAGGGAGCATAGCCGATGCGGATGAGAAGGCTCCCCTTGGTAAGGCCGTTATTCTGATCAAAGAATTGGAGCGCAGTACCGAAACCGACGAAGAAGGCCATTATCATTTTTACAACCTATGCCCGGGCGCCTACACATTTATCATTGCCCATGCCGATTGCGATACGCTTAGCGTGCGCATTAAGATCGAATCGAATTCGGTAAGGAATTTTTCGTTGCCGCATCACTATAACCAACTAAGCACGGTACAAGTTTTATCGACCCGTCAATCACAATCGCTTCAGGTGCGCGAAGCGCTTAGCGATCGCGATCTGGCCGAGAGTCGCGGGCAAACACTGGGAGAGATCTTAAAGCGACTTACCGGAGTAACGGTGTTGCAGACCGGAAGTACCATCTTTAAACCGGTCATCCATGGGTTGCATAGTCAACGCATCATTTTGATCAACAACGGGGTTCGTCTAGAGGGTCAGCAGTGGGGCAGTGAGCATGCGCCAGAGGTAGACCCCTTTATAGCCGATCGCTTTGTGGTCTTAAAAGGAGCGGGCGCCATTCGCTATGGTTCGGATGCCATAGGCGGAGCGGTACTCATTGAACCAAGACCCTTGCCAGCCGATCAGCGAAGCAGGGCCGAGATAAATACGGGTTACTTTTCTAACAACCGGCAATATGTAGCCAACGTACAAATGGAGCAAAATTCAAAGACCAATCCCGCTTTTAGCTGGCGAACGCACATCACGTACAAGCGTGGGGGGAATGCCCGCACTCCCAACTATTGGCTTCATAATACCGGCTTGCAAGAATTCAATGTGTCGGGTATGGCAGGATATCGAAAGTCGGGTTACCGCGCCGAACTTTTTGTAAGTGCATTTAGCACTACCATCGGTATCTTCTCTGGCTCGCATATTGGAAATCTTACCGATCTGCAAAATGCTATTGCCAGCGAAAAGCCCTTGCAGAACATCGATCGGTTTTCGTATCGGATAGGGCGGCCCTACCAGCAAGTGCAACATTATCTGGCCAAGCTCAAATTATTTTGGTCCGGCGACCAAGGGCATCGCTGGCAATTGGTAGCGTCTCATCAAGAGAACAATCGCAACGAGTACGACCGGGCGCTGATTACCGACCGCCCCGAGTTGTCGCTGAGTATCGGCACCAGCAGCCTCGATCTGCTTCGCGAAACGACACGCAGTACAACTCGCAATGGCGAGATAGGCTGGCAAGTAGTCTACCAGCAGAATGTCTGGTCCGGAAGCCGCTTTTTTATTCCCAACTTTCGAACCATCAATGTGGGTACGTATGCGGTAGAGAGATGGCAGCTGGGAGCCTATAGCATAGAGGCGGCCATGCGGGTCGATTATCGTTCCATGAAGGTATTCAGAAACAGAAACGGAGTTGCCACGCAATCCGACCGTCAATTCTTTAATCCTTCTTCTACCCTGAGCGTAAGTAAGAAATTCAGTGACAAAAGTCAATTACGATCCAATACCAGTTTGGCATGGCGGGCCCCACAGGTCAATGAACTATACGTGAATGGGCTGCATCATGGAACGGCTAGTTTTGAGATCGGTGATTCCAGTTTTCGTGCCGAGCGTTCGCTGAAGCAACTGTTGCAGTGGAACTATCAGCCAGACAGTAGCTGGACCGTCGATGTTACGCTGCATGCAAACTACATGGCCGATTTTATCAACCTGGTTCCAACGGTGCCGGCCACCCTTACCTTGCGGGGGGCGTATCCCACCTTTCGATATACGCAGATCGATGCGTTGCTATATGGTTCTGATCTTCGGCTCGAGCACCAGTGGAGCCCTTCGTGGAAGGCCGGCATCAAAGGTGCGTTACTTTGGGCCCGCGATCTCTCCCAAAAAGATTGGCTGCAACAGATGCCTTCGCATCGATTCGAAGCACAGCTAACTTACTTATTCGCCACGCCTCGCTTTCAAAATAGTTACATAAGTCCATCGGTACTGCACGTGTTTCGCCAGACACGGGTTCCTGGTTCGTTCGTTGATTATTTAGCGGCGCCGCCGGCGTACACCCTGGTCAATCTTTCGATGGGCACTGACTATAAGCTGGGCAAGCAGCAACTTGGCATTGTACTTGGCGTTACCAATTTGTTCAACACTCGTTACCGGGACTATATGAATCGTTTTCGCTACTTTACCGACGAAGTGGGCAGAAATGTTGTCTTACAACTAAAATGGAAGTTATGAGTTCGATCAAAAAAGCCGTTGCGCTTGCGTTGCTTATATCGATGGGGGTGGCTTGCAAAAAGCCTTCCAATGCCAATGACGAAAACGAGCATGAGGCCATCAATAAAGTAGTGCTGACCTTTAGTCGTTCGGGTGCTGCCAATCTTGTTTTTATGGCGGAGGATCCGGATGGCGATGGTGGCCTTCCTCCTTCGCGTATAGATACCATACGGTTGGCAACCGGTCAAACCTATTCCACTGAAATTAGATTTATCAATATTGTCAATGGGGTAGAAAAGGACCTTACGCCAACTATCGTAGCCCAGGGTCGCTCGCATGAGGTCTTTTATATTCCTGCTGCACTGCAACTAACGGTGACCAAGACAGACCGAGACCTTAGCGGATTTCCCATTGGGGTCAGTTCGACTTGGCAGACGGGTCCGGCAGCCATTGGGAGTGTACTGGTCAAGTTGATGCATAAGACCGGCATCAAAGGACCTTCCGATAGTCCCAACGTGGGGCACAGCGATCTACAGCTGTCGATGCCCTTACGCATACAATAATTTTTTTGCAACATTGTTTCATTTTATATCTTTGCCTCCAATAAAATCAATTTTTATGAAAACAAACTTGCTTATTGTTTTTCTGTTCTTTGCTGGTTTAAACTTGTCGGCTCAAACTCGTTTTGGTCTTAAGACCGGTATTGCGCTTGGTTCGGTCACTACGAACGATGCAGAGATCAAAGAAGATGGATTGAATCTGGGCTCATTTCAATTCGGAGGTGTTTTTGATACCAAATTATCTTCCTCGCTCTCTTTTCAGTATCAACTCTTGTTCTTAGGTAAGGGAACGGCGGTAGCGCACGATGACCATACAGACAAGTTCCGTTTTGCGGCCATTGACGTGCCACTGCAATTGGTGTACCGTACCAAGGGTGGTTGGTTCGTAGGTGGCGGTCCTAATCTCGGTTTCAATTTGTCTGCTCGTCACATTCACGAGGGCGAAAAAGAAGA
>JBILFN010000032.1:0-15788 GCA_044351575.1 Chitinophagaceae bacterium | reverse complement strand
CATTCATCTCGCCACGAAAGATCAAAAACATCAATAAGAATAAAATAATCTGCCGCAGCGTATTGACGAACGTGCCTTGCAAGAAGCTGATGCTTCTGATCTTTTTTACCTTGGTGATCTCGAGCCCCAATATCTTAAACGTGTTTTGATTGAGTCGGTTGACCTCTTGGCGTGTAAGCCCTAAGCTTTTTACCAATTCGATGTTACGTAGCGACTCCGTCGTGGCCCCTGCCAGCGCCGTTGTTTGCGAGACGATCTTTTTTTGGATCACTTTTACCTTGTGACTGAATTTATTCGAGAGGTAGGCCAGTAGAAAAATTCCACCGAAGTAAAAGATGGGTAATCGCCAGTCGATCAGCATCGCATAAATGGCAACGAAAAGGATACCCACTAGTACGGGAAACAGCACGTTTATAAAAGAGGCTACCAGTCTTTCGGTGTCCACTCTTACTTTTTGCAAGATGCTGAGTGTTTCTCCGCTGCGGGCATCTTCGAATTCCCGAAACGGGAGTTTCATGGCATGTTGCAACCCTTCGGTAAATACGCTCGCTCCGAATTTCTGCGTTACCAGATTAAGGCAGTAGTCCTGAAAGGCTTTTGCGATGCGGCTTACCATGGCCACCGAAATAGAGGCCAGCAACAAGGCTAGCACCCCATAGTGCGGTGCCTCGCGAAACGAAAAGAAGAAACTGTCGTGAGTGTATTGATCGCGGTGTTGGGCAAAATGATTGGCCAGGTTGACCAGTTTTCCAAAAATGATGGGATCGATGAGCGAGAACCCGATATTGATGGCGGACAGTAACAAAACGAGGGCCACCAGCAGCCGGTGCGGACGTAAGTATGTAAATAGAATTTTCATGATTGCGACACAATGATAGAATGCAAAAGTCGCTATAAACATGCAAATACCCGCAGCGTTTATCCGGCCCAATTAACGCGGTCCAGACTGCGATACTGGATGGCCTCGGTCAAGTGTGCCGGGGCAATAGTCTCCTCGGCCTCCAGGTCGGCGATCGTTCTTGCGATCTTTATGATCCGCTCGTAGGCACGGGCAGACAGTTTTAGTTTTTCCATGGCCATACGCAACAGTTGCCGACCTGTCCGGTCTACGTGGCAACTCTTGGCCAGTATCTCGCCCTCCAATTGAGCGTTGCAGTAAAGACCTGTCAGGTCCTTTGTTCGTTCGGTTTGTAGTTGTCTTGCCTTTACCACGCGGGCCCTGATGGTTTGTGAGCTCTCAGCTGTGATGGCAGGCTCCATCTGCTCGGGTTCTACCGGCAAGATCTCTATTTGCAGGTCGATACGATCGAGCAGCGGACCCGAGAGACGTTGCAGATAACGTTTTACCATACCGGGTGCGCACTGGCAGTGACGGGTTGGATGATTATAGTAACCACAAGGGCAGGGGTTCATAGCTGCGATGAGCATAAATGCTGCCGGAAACTCAAGTGTTCGCCCCATTCTTGCAATAACGACCTTTCTCTCCTCTATGGGCTGACGCAGCATATCGAGTACCGTTTTTTTGAATTCGGGAAGTTCATCGAGAAACAACACTCCGTGATGGGCCAGCGAGATCTCGCCCGGTTGCGGAAGTGCCCCTCCTCCGATCAGTGCCTTATCGGTAATGGAGTGATGCGGATTACGAAAGGGACGCTCGGTAAGCAGGCAAGCACCTTGGCGAGTTTTACCCGCTGCCGAGTAGATCCGGGTAGTTTCGATCGATTCGTCGTAAGAAAGAGAGGGTAGTATGGAAGGTACTCTTTTTGCCAACATGGTCTTACCGGCTCCTGGAGCTCCCACCAGTAGTGCATGATGGCCACCAGCCGCTGCGATCTCCAATGCTCTTTTGGCCTGGAGTTGCCCTTTTACCTGCGCAAAGTCGAAGGGATAGATCTTTGCGGTCGGCGAAAGCGACCTGCTATTTTTTTCTGCAGTCGCCAAGGCATCGCTGCGGCCCGAAAAGAAAAATACGATATCGGAAAGTTGGCGGGCTCCCCATACCGATACTCCCTCGACCCAGCCTGCTTCGATAAGATTATCGGCAGGAAGGATCAATTTTTTAACGGGCTCTTTTTTTGCCTGTAGCGCAATCGGTAAAGCTCCTTTGATGCCCCGAACCGCGCCTGTCAGTGACAGCTCTCCCATTATAATGTAGTCGGCCAAAGCGTCGGCCTGCTCCAATTGACCGGATGCACCCAAGATGCCGAGCGCGATAGGAAGATCGAAGGCCGTTCCGTTCTTTCGGATATCGGCCGGGGCCAGATTGATGATAAGTTTGGTTCTGGGAAATCTAAATCCATTGGTCTTAAATGCACTTTCGATGCGTTCCAAGCTTTCGCGAACGGCACTGTCGGGAAGACCAACTATGAGGGATGATTTTCCCGTTAGTAACCAATTTACCTCTATGGTGATAGGGATGGCGTCTACTCCTTGCAGGGCACAGCCAAATGTAGTGATGAGCATGCCTTAATATAACAGTATGGGCTGCTCATGGCAAGGGATTAGCCCTCGAGATGAATGGAAAAAACAATCATGCGACTTTGTATCTTATCGAAGACGTTCGAGAAGCGAAGATTTTCGTCGCGCGCATGGATGTTGCGAATGCCGTTACTGATCTTGATCTCGGGCGAAAAAATAAAAGTGGGAAAAAAGAAATTGAACCCGATACCCAGCTCGGGGCCGTAATCATTCTTTTCTATCTTGACCAGCTCTTCGGCTCTTTTAGCCCGGGCATTGCTGGCCATATCGATGTCGGCCTTAAAGCCGGCCAATGTATACACTCTGAAATTGCCAATTCGGTCGCTCTGAAATTTTAGTTGTATCGGAAACGACATGGTCACGGACTCTACTTTTTTGATCACATCGGTTTCGTTGTTATTGTAGGGATGGGTCAACTTGTAATAGATGTTGCGCTCCATAAAGAACAACTGCGGATTGAATCGAGCCTGAAAGCGATTCGAGATACGCGCTGTGGCCGACAGCCCCAGCGAGATTCCTCCTGCGTTGGTGGGCTCAGCTACCAGCACGCTGTCGTGTTGCAAGAACTGCGGATGAAATTGAGTATGAAAGCGAGAGAGGTTACCTCCGATCGTGATACCAAAATAATAGGGCTTGCTATCATGATCGGGTAAATTGATCTCGAGCATGCTGCCCACCGATTGGGCCTTTGATGCCCACGGCAAGGCCAACATCAATAAACAGGTCAGTATGGTCTTGTGGCGGTGTATAAGCAGCATATTCCAAAGGTCAGGGGCTCAAATGTGGTCTCGGTATAACCTGCCTCTTTCAGCAGGGTAACAAAGGCCTCTCTATCCGGAAAGGCATTCGAAGAGCGGTTCAGATAAGCGTACGCTTCACCATCTGTATTTAATTGTCGAGCCAGACGAGGTGCCCAGTCTTTCATATACAGGTTGTACACCCGCCGAAAAAAAGCATTGCGTGGTGTGGCGAATTCCAGTACAACAAGTTGACCGCCGGGTTTAAGCACGCGTAACATCTCACTAAGTCCGGCTCTGAGGTTCTCAAAGTTTCGTACCCCAAAGGCCACCATCACCGCATCAAACGACCGGTCGGGGGCATTTATTGTCTCGGCATCTCCCTGTACCAGGCGAATATGTCGCTCCAGCTGTCGCTGCTGCACTTTCTCTCTTCCAATTTGCAACATGCCCTCTGATATGTCGATACCGATGATCTGATCGGGTTTTAGCAGGCGATAGGCCAAAAGCGACAGATCGGCTGTTCCGGTGGCCACATCGAGCAGCGTTTTGGGGGCTGATCGTTGTAAATGAGCGATCGCCTTTTTGCGCCAGTACAGGTCGATCCTGGCGGATAAGAACCGGTTCATAAGGTCGTAACGATCGGCGATCCGGTCGAACATATCGGCCACCTGTTGTTTCTTTGAGCGGCTGCTGTCGTATTGGGGAGTTACCTTATCGTGCGGAAGCGGTTGGCGCATCGGGCAAATATAGCCACAGTTGAGTAATTGAGCAGGAAGCGTTTACTTCGCAGAGAATAATCATGAAAGAGTTTGTACAAACGGCCCGTTATGTGATCAGCAGTGCTACGCACAAGCAATGTCCGCCTGCTGATCGTCCGGAGTATGCGTTTATTGGTCGGAGTAACGTAGGAAAATCCTCGCTGATCAATATGCTCACCGGCCAGCAGCGGTTGGCCAAGACCTCGGCCACACCCGGCAAGACTCAACTCATCAATCATTTCGAGGTCGTTGGTACCGATAAAAGAAAGTGGTATCTGGTCGATCTGCCCGGATATGGTTACGCTGCCACCGTATCGCAGAAGGCTCGCAATAACTGGGGCAACATGATCGAGTCTTACATTCGAAAAAGAGAGAATCTCATCTCTCTATTCGTCCTTATCGACAGCCGTCATTTGCCCCAGGCCATCGATCTTGAGTTTATCAGGCAACTTGGAGAGTGGCAGGTGCCTTTCTCTATCGTATTTACCAAGACCGACAAGAACAAGCCCGGCGCCACGGTGCGAAATGTAGAGATGTTCAAAAAGGCATTGTTGCAAGAATGGCAATCGTTACCGCCGCTGTTCCTGACCTCCTCTGAAAAAAGAGAGGGGAGAGAAGAATTGTTATTTCACATTTGCTCGTTGCACGATACCTTCTCTGCGCAAGATCGCTCGTGAATGCTTAGACCTTCGGAGACAAGCCGCGAATGTAACTTAGTTTACGGCCTTATTGGCGCAGCTGCTGCTGGCAAAGGCTTCGGGTTTCGCTTTAAAGGCAAATCCCATTCCCAGAATATATCCCATGGCCTCACGTAGCGCATCGTTGCTCTTGAACTGTGGGTTGGTATTTATGTCGGCATGTACCTCCATGTCTACCTCGTATTGGGTAAACAAGGGACATAGCTGATAAGCAATGTCGATACTCTTGGCCACTTCGGTAAGCATTCTCTCCTTGATGGTAAAAGGTTGTTGCGTCTTCTCGTTATGCAAGAACATAAAGCCGCCCTGTCCTTCGCGCAAAAAAACGATTACGGTGGCAAACTCGGTCTCTTTTCCTTTTACCTGAGAATCGGTGCCGATACAGACTTTGAGCCGATATCCATTCTCTGTTTCGCGGCAAATAGCCTTTTCTACCGCTTCAAAAAGAGGAAACTCCAGCGGATCACCATTGAATTTTCTCCATTGCATAAACGAGCGTTTATACAATTTACTGTATAGTAGATTGACTCGCTTGTTTGCTGTGCACAAAATATGCACAACGCAAAAACTTAATAAAGATGATACTGTCCGGTCTGGAGCAAGACCAGCGTGCAGGCTTCTTGGGTAACGATACCGGCCCTGCGGGCCTTTTCTTCAAGATCGGGGTTCTCGGTACCGGGATTAAAAATGAGGCGACGGGGACGAAGGGAGAGGATCGACTCGTAATACGCTTGCTGAAAGAAAGGATTGAGATAAAGGGTTATGGTGTCTACGATCCAATCCGAAGAGAGGGCGGTAACGATTTGAACATCGCCGATCTGTCCGCTCTTTTTGCCTACTGCATACACGGGGTGATCGTTTTTTCGCAGGGCAATAACGGCACGATGGCTATACCGTTCGGTATTCTCAGAAGCGCCCAGCACGAGCGTAGGTAAGGCAACAGGCATGTTGCAAAGCTACGAGATAAAATAGCCGCTCGGAAAACAAGCAACGTTAAAAGCAATGTAAGAACAAGCGTAGCAGTGGCAGGCGCTTTAGATGAACAACCGAACCGGATTTTCGAGAAATCGTTTTACTGTTTGCAAGAAGGCGGCTCCCGTGGCTCCATCCACACTGCGGTGATCGCAGCTGAGGGTGAGTTTCATTACCTGGGTGGCAGCAAATCCCTCTCCTTTGCGAACGATCTTTTCGCTAATGCGGCCTACGGCCATGATACAACTGTCGGGTGGGTTGATGATGGCCGTGAACTCATCGATATCCATCATGCCCAGGTTAGAGATAGTAAAGGTGTTACCTGTAAATTCGTTGGGTTGTAATTTTTTGTTCTTGGCCTTGCTGGCAAGTTCTTTTGTCTCTGCCGCGATCTGCGGAAGTGTTTTATGGTCGGCAAATCGAATTACCGGAACGATCAGTCCATCTTCAATGGCTACCGCCACGCCGACATGAACGTGTTGATAGCGTCTGATCTTGTCGCCCATCCACGAAGCGTTGACCGCAGGATGTTCACGCAGGGCCAGCGAGACCGCTTTCACGATCATATCGTTGAAGCTTACTTTTACCGGACTGAATTCATTGAGCTGCGTTCGGGCAGAGATCGCATTGTCCATGTTCACTTCCATCTTGAGATAGAAATGTGGTGCGCTGAATTTACTTTCTGCAAGTCGCTTGGCAATAACACCTCGCATTTGCGAATTTGGAATATCGGTAAATCCTTCGGTGGCCTGCCCGGTAAAGGCCTGCAGGGGAGCAGTTGGCTGGGAGGCAGCGGGTGTAGCGGGTGCAACCATTGTTCCGGGTTCAAAACGGTCGATGTCCGATTTGATGATCCGTCCGCCGTCCCCACTTCCTTTGAGTAAACGAAGGTCTACACCTTTTTCTTTTGCGATCTTTTTTGCCAGTGGCGATGCAATGATGCGTCCGTTCGAAGTCGTGGCTGTGGACGCTGCAAGGGGTTGAGCGACCACAGTAGCAACGGCAGGCGATGTAGCGGCGGCGGTCGCAGCGGTCGCAGCGGTTGTCGTAGTCGTGGATACAGTTGTTGGTGTGTTGGACTGTGCGGCAACTATGGCATCGATGTCTACTTTTCCCTTCTCCCCAATAATGCAAAGTAGCCCATTGACGGGAATTTTTTCTCCTTGCTTGGCGCCAATATAGAGCAGGGTTCCGTTCTTGTAACTTTCGAGTTCCATGGTGGCCTTATCGGTTTCGATATCCGCCAGCACGTCTCCTTTTTTGACCGTATCGCCGACCTGTTTGTTCCAACTGGCAATAACACCCGCCTCCATGGTATCGCTTAGTCGAGGCATCAGAACTACCTCTTCTATTTTTGAAAGGTCCAGCGGTTGTGCAGCAGTGGCAGGTGCGGCAGGTGCAGCAGTGGTAGTTGCAGGTACAGCGGCTGCAGGAGAAGCTTCTGTAGCGTTAGAAGAAGGGGCAGCGGCTGCAGCAGGCTTTGCGGACGAGAGTAGCGAGCTGATATCCTCACCGCTCTTACCAATAATGGCCAACAGGTCATTGACCTGTAATTTCGATCCTTTCTCTGCACCTATATGTAGTAATACACCATCCTTGTAACTTTCAAGTTCCATGGTCGCCTTGTCGGTCTCCACCTCTGCCAGCAGGTCTCCTTTTTTTACGGTGTCGCCTACCTTTTTGTGCCAGGCGGCGATTACCCCTTCCGTCATGGTATCACTCAACCGGGGCATTAAGATCACTTCTGCCATTCGCCGTTCAATTTAAGGCTCGAAATTAAGGAAAATGCGGTATTGGCCGCTATCAGTAGTCTAGTTCAAGTCGAAGTCGTTCCTTTAGTTCCTGCACCTGTGGGTATTGTTTGATCAACTCCTGAAATTGTTCCTTACTGCTCAGCATTCCTTCGGCAGGGGGTTGTTGCCCCGTCTGTTCTTCTACCAGTACGGTAAATTGCAGACCGCTTACCTGTAATTGCTGCTGCAAGAACTGAAAAAGGGAGTTGCGCTCCTGTTCAATAAACTTTTGCTCGATGTTATTGGAGGTCATCACCACAAAGCAGTTGGCATCGCTAATTTGTAAACGGGCTGCCTCAAAAGGCTGAACCGCCGGGTTCCGTTGCTGGCGCAACTGATCCGCATATTGCATCCATGCCTTGGTAAGTTTATCGGTATCGAGAATATTTTCGTTGCGTTGAGTGACCTCACCGTTATTTTTAAATTGTTGTCTGATCTTGTCGAGTCCTCGCAGGCGAGGGGTCTCGGTGGTCAGAGGTGCCGCAGGTTTCTCGGTGGCCGGAGTTGATGGCGCACGGCTTTCCTGCGGCCCGCTAACAGTCATTGAGGGGCTTGCTGCCGGTGGGGCAATAGAAGAAGTTGATGCAGCAGGTGCACGGCGTGTGGCCGGTACAGGGGTGTGGGTGGCAGCACCCGTATATAGGCGAATGGGCGTTGTCTTGAATCCCAGCGGCGCGTCAGCTATTTTTTTTTTGACCAGCCCGGAGCCGTCAGATACTACAGAAAGGGCTTGTTGCAGATAGGCCAGTTTGATGAGTGCCATCTCTACGTGCAGGCGTTTGTTGCGGGCCGTTCGGTAATTGATCTCTGCCTCACTGATAATATTGAGCGCACTCACCACATAGGCGGCACTCGTGGTGGTGGCCGTTTGTGCATATTGTTCTTTAAAGTGCTCTACCGTATCGAGTAAGGCAGCCGCCTGTTTGTCTTTGCACACTAAGAGATTCCTAAAAAATTCGGCCAGTCCGTTGAGCACCAGATCTCCCTCGAATCCTTTTCGATTTATTTCGTCGTAGAGCAAGATCATTCCGCTCAAATCTTGTTGTAACATCATCGAGAGCAGCCGAAAATAATAATCGGCGTCCAGAATGTTCAGGTGCTCCAGCGTGGTAGCATACAGCAAATTTCCATTGGAAAAACTTACGATCTTGTCGAGCATGCTCAGGGCATCGCGCAGACAACCTTCGCTTTTTTGTGCGATCAGTTGCAGGGCGGGTCGTTCGGCGTTGACCTTCTCTTCTGAACAGATCTTTTGAAGATGGGCCACGGTATCGTCGGTGGTGATGCGCTTGAAATCAAAGAGCTGGCAACGGCTCAGGATCGTTGGTAAGATCTTGTGTTTTTCGGTCGTAGCCAGAATAAAGATGGCATACGAAGGAGGTTCTTCGAGGGTCTTTAAAAAGGCATTGAAGGCTTGTTGAGAAAGCATATGCACCTCGTCGATCACATATACTTTGTAGCGGCCCGCCTGAGGGGCAAATCGCACTTGCTCGGTAAGTTGACGGATGTCATCGACCGAGTTGTTCGAGGCTGCATCGAGCTCAAAATAGTTGAGGGAGGTGCCTTCGTTGAACGAAGTGCAGCTGCCGCAGGTGTTACAAGCTTCGCCTTGTGAGGTGAGTTTTTCGCAGTTGATGGTCTTGGCCAAAATTCGAGCACAGGTGGTCTTTCCTACTCCCCGGGGTCCGCAAAATAAAAAGGCATGTGCCAGCTGCTGGTTGCGAATGGCATTCTTGAGCGTGGTGGTAATATGGTCTTGCCCCAGTACGCTGTCGAACTGTTGTGGTCTGTACTTACGGGCCGAAACTATAAACCGCTCCATGACCGCAAGTTAACGAACGGTACAACAAATGCATAACGTAACCGCCCGTTGTGAATAAGTAAAAAATTACAAGGTGGGGTGTCTGTGTACGGGACGGCTGGGGTCGAACGCACATCGCCAGGTGATGAGCTTACGGGTAGGGTAGGTGTCTCCCAGTCCCTGCGCCACATTGAGCATCTTGGGGTTAAAGTCGCCGATCCATTGCAATTCGTAATACGTGTAGCGATGCAGCGCCTGGATCACAAACTTCGCTTCGTTGATCATAAAGGCATCCACTCCTTTACCCTGAAATTCTGGTATCACTCCAAAGATGATACCGGTAAAGCGACGATTAGGCCGGGTATGTTTGATGTAAAGAAACTTTAGCTTGTGCCACCAGCCGAATTTTCCATTCAGGTACTTGAACCACTGGTTGAGGTCGGGGATATTTATGAAAAAACCAATGGGATCTTGTTTGTGGTAAACGAACCAAACGATCTTTTCGTCCATTACCGGTTTCATTCGTTTGAACAGCGCAATGGCCACTTCTTCTCGCATTTCCTTGAGCCCGCCATGACCGGCCCAAGCCTTATTGTAGATGGTCGTAAAGTCGTGGGCGAATTTTTCGAGTTGGTGCTTGTTGATGTAAATGGCCTTGAACGCAGGGTCTTGTTTGATGACCGCATGCCTGTCTAGCAGTTTTTGACTGATCTCTTTGGTAGGGTCCAGTCCAAAGCAGATCTGGTCAAAGAAGGGTTTGAATCCGTACTCCTCAAATAGCTGACGATAATAGGGCTTGTTGTAATTCATGCAATAGAGAGGCGGCTGAAATCCCTCTACGATGAGTCCCCACCAGCGATCCCTTTCTCCAAAGTTGATGGGCCCGTCCATCCCTTCCATGCCCCGGGCCTGTAGCCATTCTTTGGCCGTGTCGAACAACAGGTTGGCGGCGGTCTGGTCATTGACACAATCAAAGAAGCCAATTCCACCCACGGGATATTGGTCTCCTTTGGTCCGATAGCGGCTGTTGACAAAGGCTGCGATTCGACCTATTTTCTCCCCTTTTTTGTCTATCAAGATCCAGCGGATGGCCTCTCCGAACCGAAAGGCCTTATTCTTTTTGGGGTCAAAAACCTCTTCCACGTCCTTATCGAGGGGTCGAATGTAGTTAGGGTCATCCGCGTAGAGCCTGACATTGACCTCCAAAAAAGCAACCCGGAGCCGGGGGGTATTTACTTCTAGTACCTGCACAGCGACAAAGGTAACAAACCAGGCCCCTTAACCCGAATTCGGGCTTTTGCGCCGGGTGATTTTTCTTTTCGATTTTTCGCGCCCCGCCCTTACCTTTGCGCCCAGAAAAAATACGGGTCTGCGGCCCTTACTTTTAAACTTAGAAACATGGCAAATACCGGTAAAGTAAAACAGGTCATCGGCGCGGTTATC
The DNA here is from genome assembly GCA_044351575.1 of Chitinophagaceae bacterium. Lineage (GTDB taxonomy): Bacteria > Bacteroidota > Bacteroidia > Chitinophagales > Chitinophagaceae > JJ008. Next base: position 5,105 of record JBILFN010000032.1, on the reverse strand, counting down.
GACGTTCAATTCGATGGCAAGCTTCCTGAGATCTACAACGCACTTGAACTGAAAAAAGAAAATGGCGACACGTTGGTACTCGAGGTGCAACAGCACTTGGGCGAAGACAGTGTTCGTACCATCGCCATGGATGGTACCGAAGGATTGGTGCGCGGTATGGCCGTTGTTGATACCGGCAAAGCCATCGCCATGCCAACCGGTGAGGGCATCAAAGGAAGATTGTTCAATGTTACCGGAGACCCCATCGATGGATTGCCGGCCGTTAGTAAGGCCAATGGCCGTCCCATTCACAGCCAGCCTCCTGCCTTCGAGAATCTGAGCACCGCCTCCGAAGTACTCTATACCGGTATCAAAGTAATCGACCTTATTGAGCCCTATGCCAAGGGTGGAAAGATCGGACTCTTTGGAGGTGCCGGGGTAGGAAAGACGGTACTGATCCAAGAATTGATCAACAATATTGCCAAGGCATATTCAGGATTGTCTGTATTTGCCGGTGTGGGAGAGCGTACCCGCGAAGGAAACGATCTGATGCGCGAGATGATCGAGGCGGGCATTATGAAATACGGCGACGATTTTAAGCATAGCATGGAAGAAGGCGGATGGGATCTGAGTAAAGTGAATATGAACGAGCTGGCCGATTCAAAGGCCACCTTCGTATTCGGACAGATGAACGAACCGCCCGGTGCCCGTGCCCGTGTGGCGTTGTCGGGTCTGACCATTGCCGAGTACTATCGTGATGGAGACGGACAAGGAAAAGGAAAAGACATTTTGTTCTTCGTAGATAATATCTTCCGTTTTACCCAGGCCGGCTCTGAGGTATCGGCTCTATTGGGTCGAATGCCCTCTGCGGTAGGATATCAGCCCACGCTGGCTACCGAAATGGGTATCATGCAAGAGCGCATCACTTCTACCAAGAACGGATCGATCACGTCGGTTCAGGCCGTTTACGTACCTGCCGATGACTTGACCGACCCTGCTCCTGCCACCACGTTCGCCCACCTCGATGCCACAACGGTATTGTCTCGTAAGATCGCCGACTTGGGTATCTATCCTGCGGTGGACCCACTCGACTCTACCTCGAGAATTCTAACACCACAAGTGGTCGGAGAGGCGCACTACCAGTGTGCCAACAGGGTCAAGTCGATGCTGCAGCGTTACAAAGAATTGCAAGATATTATCGCCATCTTGGGTATGGACGAATTGAGTGACGAAGATAAACTGGTCGTATCGCGCGCCCGTCGTGTACAGCGCTTCTTGTCTCAGCCCTTCCACGTGGCAGAGGCCTTTACCGGTCTCAAAGGAGTACTGGTACCCATCGAAGAGACCATCCGTGGTTTCAATATGATCATGGATGGTGAAGTAGATGAGTATCCCGAGGCTGCCTTTAACCTGGTAGGTACCATCGACGATGCGATCGAAAAGGGCAAGAAATTGCTGGCCCAGGCCAATGCCTAATGCTCAAAGCACAACACTATGAAGATCGAGATACTCACCCCCGAGAAGAAATTGTACAGCGGTGACGCCTATGGCGTTCAAATGCCCGGACTGACAGGTTCGTTCGAAGTCTTGGAAAAACACGCTCCGCTAATCAGTGCACTTAAAGCGGGTACGGTAAAAGTGGTGGGCAACAAACAGCAAGATCTCGCTAAATTCTCTATTCAGGGTGGATTCGTAGAAGTGCTCAACAACCAGGTTACCGTGTTGGTCGAAGGTGGCGTGGCTCTTTAATTGAGTTGCGGATCGATGGGAAAGTGAACCATCATGGCATAGTTGTCTCCCATGCTTTTAATGGTCTCGTTCCAGATCTCTCGAGGTTTTTTGTAAAAGACCAACGAATTTCTTGCGTGGGTGGTAAGCCAGGTATTTTGTTCTAATTCCTCGTCGAGCTGTCCTGGCTCCCAACCCGAATATCCCAGAAAGAATCGCAATCGTGCAGGCTGTAGCGCTTCCTCTTGTAGAAGTCTAATAACGGTACTAAAATCACCGCCCCACCAAATACCATTGGCAATTTCGCGGCTGCCGGGAATCAAACGGGGGTATTGATGAATAAAATGCAGCGAATCGGTCTGCACCGGCCCTCCATAGAACAGCGGCCATCTTTTGGCCTGCAGCTCAGGAACCAATTCGCTCAGTTGTTGCTTGCAAGGGCGGTTCAATACAAAACCAACGGACCCTTCCTCGCTGTGCTCGCAAAGCAGCACCACACTGCGCAAAAAATTAGGGTCTTTCAAAAAGGGCTCAGCGACCAAGAGCGTACCTGGTGTTAGTAATGGCATTCTTGAATGTACCCTTTTTCTCTGATATGGACAACTCGTTAAAAAAATGTGAAGGCCTGTGATGATTTTCTTCAACTGAGGCGCAGGCAGTACTTTTATAGGCTGTGAAAAAAGTTTTTTCCCTTATTACGCTCCTGATCAGCTTGTCGTTGATCGGTATCATTTTCTTACAGGTCTCCTGGATAAGAAATATGGTATTGGTCAGACAAGAGCAAGTCAAGTACCAGGTAATTGAGGTGGTAAAGGACGTAACCGATGATATCATGGATACTAGAGGGGGCTTTCAACCCGGCAGTCCACGTCGCAGCTGGCTCGACGGTTTGGGATGGGAACCCTTTAGTCCCAGCTCGGTGGCGAGTCGATATTCGGTCGAAGATATCGATCGCAAGTTCCGACTGGCGTTTAAAAAAAGTAAGCTGCCCGAACTTTCTTACGAATTTGCGCTGGCTTCTTTCGATCGAATGGGATACAATGTTTTCGAAAAAGTAACACCCGGATTTTTTGAGGCCAAAGAAGATACGGTCCATAATTTCAGTGTCAACAGAGGCTTTACTCCTTATAGCGGAACGGCGGGCGAGAGTCTGATGGCTAGCGAGGTCTTGTTCTTGGTGGTGCCCGACTTGCAGCAAGTGGTGTTGCGCTCGCTCCGCTGGAATATCGCCGCCTCCATTTTATTTACCCTCATTATCGTACTTGCTTTCTATGTAACGGTCAGAACATTGCTGCAGCAAAAGAAACTGAGTGAGATCAAAAATGATTTTATCAATAACATGACGCATGAGTTCAAGACACCGCTTGCCACCATCTCGCTGGCTGTGGATGCCATGCGTAACGAGAAAGTGCTGCAAGACCGGGAGCGACTTGCTTATTTTAACGGTATCATCAAAGAAGAGAACCTACGCATGAACCGCCAGGTTGAGACCATTTTAAAGGCCTCTCAATTGGAACGTAACGAGATCGAGCTTACTATGAAGCCCGTATCCTTGCATGCCATCGTGCAGCAAGTGGTCGCCAACTTTGGCTTGCAGCTCGATAATGTTCAAGGGCAGATCGGTCTACAGCTACAGGCTACATCGGATCGAATCGTGGCCGACGAAATTCATTTGTCGAACCTAATTACCAACCTTATCGACAATGCGGTCAAGTATGCAAAAGAAGGGGTACCGCCCAACATTAAGATCGGCTCTGCCTTACAGGGAAAGCAACTTTCTCTTTGTATCGAAGACAATGGGATGGGCATGAGTCGGGATACCTTAAAGCGGATCTTCGAAAAATTCTATCGAGCCCACACCGGTAACCGTCATAATGTAAAAGGATTCGGACTCGGACTCAGCTACGTTAAAACGGTCACAGAAGCCATGGGCGGTCAGGTTAAAGCCGACAGCACCTTAGGTAAGGGAAGTCAGTTTACCCTTACATTTCCACTCGCTGCTTATTGACGGTCTCTCCAGAGCAGGCTGCCATCTCCGTAACTCAAGAATCGGTATTCGTTGTCGAGCGCGTATTGATAGATCTTTCGCCAATCGTCTCCAACCAGTGCCGCGATCAGCAATAGCAGGGTAGAGCGGGGTTGGTGAAAGTTGGTCAGAAGTCCGTCTACCACTTGGCAGGTATACCCCGGTGCCACGAGTAACGAGGTTTGTGTTACGAAATGTTCCAGCTGCTTGCGTTTCATCCAGCCGATCAGCGTTTCTAGTACAATAGAAAGTGGAGCGACCTCTTGTTGCAGTGCATAGCATTCCCATTGCGAAAGGGTCGGGGGTTGTTGATGCTCTTCTTTCATCAATTTAATTCCCAGCCAGTACAGACTCTCGAGGGTCCGTAGCGAGGTGGTACCCACGGCTATCAATGGTTTGCCGAGTTGCTCGTGCCAGTTCTCCAAAAATGAAAGCGAAACATCGATCCACTCTGCGTGCATAGGATGCTCTTGCATGGTGGCGGACTTGACCGGCTTAAAAGTACCGGCCCCTACATGCAGGGTCAAAAAATTATAGCGAATAAAATTTGCGCGCATGCGTTGCAGCAGTTCGTCGGTAAAGTGGAGCCCGGCCGTTGGCGCCGCTACCGATCCTTCGGTTTTTGCATAGACAGTTTGGTAAGAGGTGCGGTCGATTGTGTCGGCAGGTCTTTTTATATAGGGAGGAAGTGGGGTGGCGCCGGCCAATTCGAGCACGAAAGCTAGTGTAAGTTCTTTCGGAGCCCAGCTTAACTCGATCAGAAAATAATCTTTTTCTTTTTGTAGTACCTGTGCGTTCAACTGCACAGATTCGACCTGTTTGGTCAGCGTTACTCCCGGCTTCCACTTCGAGGCACCTCCCACCAGGCATTGCATGATCACTCTCTCGTTAGCCTGCAGCGCCACACTCATCTCTCCGTAAGAAGCATGGGGTTGCAAACAGAAGATCTCGATTTGTCCTCCGGTACTTTTTTCGAATACAATTCGGGCAGGAATCACTTTGGTCTCATTGAAGACAACGAAACTTTCTGCAGGCAATAAATCAGCTAGGCCCAGATAGCGATGATCGCTGATCGCTCCGTTTTGGTAGCAAAGCAATTTTGAATCGTGTCGAATTGCCAGCGGAGAAGAAGCGATCCTTTCGGGGGGCAACTCATAGTCAAAGTCCGCTATGGATAAGAGACGGGGGTCTTTTTTCATGCAACCAACTGTTGATGGGCAGCAAATATCGTAAAAACGACCGCCCTTTTGGGCTATGCACAGGTTTTCCACAGTAATCCACAGGCTATCCACCGAAATATTAAAAAAAGACTACTCCCACAGGCTAAAACCTAAGCCAGTAAAGGGTTTCAGCCAATTTTTTAGTGGGGATA
>JBILFN010000031.1:0-16011 GCA_044351575.1 Chitinophagaceae bacterium | reverse complement strand
TACAACACCCTAAATAAAGGCCAGATCATTCAAAACTTCCGTCTTAGCTATGGTACCGGCTTTGTGTTGAATACACAAAATGCCGCCTCTACCCGCAACCAGGGTGTTGAGGTTGCCGTTGACTACGACCTGATCAAGGGTGGCGGAAAAGGCCTCAACTGGAACATGCGTTTCAACTTTAACAGAATGTGGAACGCAGTTATCGATATGCCACGCAACGTAGCTGAATATTACATTTCCGACACCTGGCTTTATGGTAATGCCCGCGGTGGTCTGGTCAGAGGCGGTCCTACCACTTCTATTACGGCCGTTGGATATGCGCGCAATGCAGCCGGACGTATGTTGATCAATCCCGCAAACGGACTTCCTGTACTGGATGGCCTCTTTAACGTGCGCGGAGATCGTAACCCCGACTTTACACTCGGCTGGAACAATACCTTCCGTTGGGGCAACTTTAGACTCACCATGTTGTGGGATCTGAAAGTGGGCGGTGATATTTTTAACGGAACCAACATGTTCCTGACCCGTATCGGACGCAGCAAGTTAACGTCAGATCGTTACCAGCCACGCGTAATTAGCGGTGTACTTAACGATGGTCTCCAAAACACCAATCCCACCGAGAATACAATTGCCGTGGTGCCTGCCTATCAAAATGACTACTACACTTCGTTTATGCCCGAAGAGGCCTTTATTGAAAGAGATGTCAATTGGTTCCGCATGCGCGACATTACGCTCAACTACACCTTCCCCAAAAGTGCTATCAAAGGATTTAAGGCACTCAGCGTATTTGTTACCGGAAACGACCTGATCTTGCTGACCAACTATAGTGGCGCCGATCCTGCCGTAAACGGCAATACTGCGGGAAGCTTGGGCGTGGGTGCCTTTGGATTCGACTATGCCACACTACCCTCTCCCATGCAACTAAACTTCGGAATCAGAGCCTCCTTCTAAACCCAAAACAACCAGCATTATGAAAAATATGATCAAACATTCAGCATTTGCACTGGCCGCGGCCTCCTTACTGGGGCTCGCCTCCTGCAGTAAGCAGATAGATGATGCACATAAGAACCCCAATGCCGATGTTCGGGTACCCGTAGAAACGCTTTTACCCGGTATTATCGGAAACTTTGTGGGAAGCTCCAGTGCACAAGGTAGTGCCTATGGATTGGCCAACGATGGCCTTTATATCGGACGCTATGTGCAGTTCTGGGCCACGAACACAGCCAATAATCAATATGACCGTATGGGTGGCGCTACCGGCGGTAGCGACCTTTTAGGCTCTATATGGGCCATGCACTATTACGGTATGGGACGCAACCTTTCTAAAATGATGGAATGGGCAGAAGAAGAAAAGAAATGGGATTATGTCGGTGTAGGTAAGGCGATCCGCGCTTGGAGCTGGCTTACTACCACCAATACCTATGGAGAGGCTATCTTAAAACAAGCCTTTAATACAGACCTGCTGGTATTCAATTACGATACGCAAGAAGAGATGTACATCGAAACCCGTCGTCTCTGCCATGAGGCGATCTGGTATTTGAATCGTACCGGTGATGGGGTAAGCCAAGCCAACTTAGCCAAAGGTGATGCCTATTTCTACAATGGAGACGTCAACAAATGGAAGCGCTTTGCTTACTCGGTGTTGGCCCGCTCGTTTAATCACCTTACCAACAAGGCCATTTACAACCCCGACTCCGTATTGTTCTATGCCAACCTGGCCATCAACACCAACGAAGACAATGCCAGCGCCAAGTTTCTGGCATCCGGTCTCTCCGGTACCTTCAGCTTTATGGGGCCCTTCAGAAGTAATGCCGGCGCCCTTCGCCAGACCCGCTTTATGGCTAACCTGATGAATGGCACCAACTCACTTTTTAATGGTGTGGCTGATCCTCGCGCCCCCTATTTGATCCGCGAAAATACCAATAACACGTACCGTGGAATTCGCCCTAATTATGGTACCGACGGTCTGCTGGCCGCTGAGCAACCCCAGAATTATTGGGGTGGCGGTTTTGGTATCACTACCGCACCAGGAACAGATAACGGAGCCCGTTACATTTTCCGCAATGCAGCTCCTTTTCCAATTATCACCGCTGCGGAAATCCAATTTATCAAGGCAGAAGCCCATTATCGTAAAGGCAACATGGCGGCTGCCCGTCAGTCTTATCTGGATGGCATTAATCTTAGCTTCGATCACCTGACCTCTACCTATCAGGCCAATATTCCCACCACGTTGCAGATAACCGCAGCACAAAAGGCCGCCTACCTCAGCAATCCCGTGGTAGCGCCTCCTACCATTACCCTCTCTCACATCATGCTGCAGAAATATATTGCCATGTACGGTTGGGGCTTGGTCGAAACATGGAACGACATTCGTCGCTATCACTACACCGATCTGGATCCCGTTACCGGACAGCAAGTGTTCAGAGATTTCGCTCCGCCTACCGGCATCGATCTTTGGCCCGACAACCGCGGAGCCTGGGTCTATCGCTGCCGCCCCCGCTTTAACTCTGAGTTCCTCTATAATATCGCCGCCCTTGATGCAGTTGGCGGAAGAGCACTCGATTATCATACCAAAGAGCAATGGTTCTCTCAACGTTAATCAACCCCAACCAAAATCAGTACTATGAATCGATTAATTAATACTACGAAATTGTTCGCTGCCCTTTTGCTGGGGGTGATGGCATCCTCTTGCACCAAAACCTTTGACGAAAAGATCGTTCTGAACAACGACATGTCCAGCAATAGTGTGGTGCAGGTTTTTCTGACCACGGTGGGAGCTACTAGAAACTATATGCATGTAGATGGCAAATTAGTGACCGGATCGCTGCTGAATACCACATTTAGCTCGACAAGTGGCTACTCCGCCAGCTTATTCCCTGCTATCGGTGTCGGGCACTTCGTACCCTCCGGTCTCAGATCGTTTCTGTTGCGAGACACGCTGAGCACCACCACCCAAGCACAACTCAACTTTGCGCAGAATCTGGAGGCCGGCGCTTACTATACTACTTTCGCCTACGACACCATCACGGCCGTCAAGCAAAAGACCGTGCGTAACGCGATCACGGTGCCTGCCGGCAATACCTGCCGCATCCGCTTTGCCAATTTTGCGTACAACGGAAATGCAATTACCCCTGCGGTAGATATTATTTCGCTGGGTAAAAACGAGATCGTGGCTACCAATGTTCGCTATACCGATGTTACCGATTTTATTGTTCACCCCTCGTTACTGAGTGGCGAAGGATTTCAAGTAAGAGAATCGGGCACCAGTAACATATTAGCGACCACGGCCTCAACCTCGCTGGTTCCTAAAAGAAGCTATACCATCGTATACAGAGGCTCTCACCGTGCTACGAGCGGTACCAGTACCCGTGCCGTGAGCGTGTTCGTCAATTATTAAAACAAGATTGCGCTACAATTAAAACCGTCTCTTACGAGGCGGTTTTTTTATGCCCTTACGATTTCTAGTTGACAATCAACCGACCCATGGGCAGCATAGATTGATCGTACCAAAGCCCCCAAAAGGCTGGCGAATCAAGCAAAGAATAGATAGGCCAACCAGACCGAAGTAAGGATCCCTACCAGATCGGCCAAGAGCATCGAACCGATCGCATAGCGGGTATTTCGAATATTGACAGACCCAAAATAAACGGCCACTACATAGAAGGTAGTGTCCGAAGATCCCTGTAAAACAGAGGCCAGTTTTCCGGCAAATGAATCCACCCCATAGGTCTTCATAGTGTCGAGCATCATGCCGCGCGCACCGCTGCCACTAAGCGGTTTTATCAGCGCCGTTGGTAGTCCATCTACGAACCGCGTATCGGTCCCTAGCAACGAAAACAATTGCTTTACGCCGTTGATCAGTACATCGAAACTGCCACTGGTGCGAAGCAGGCTAATGGCAATTAACATGCCGACTATATAGGGAATGATGCGAATCGCGGTCTCAAATCCGCCTTTGGCCCCTTCTACGAACGCATCAAACACATCGATCTTCTTGTAGAGTCCTCCCAACACGATCAGCACAAAAAGGACCAGGATAATGCCGTTACTCAGTTTACCCGAAAAAAGTTGTGCAGCCGGTCCGTCGAGCTTGACCACATAGAGTACCAGCAGGGCGATCAGCAGAGATATACCTCCTACCCACCCCAAAATAACGGGTTGAAACAAATTGATACGCTGCTTAAAAGAAACAATGAACAAAGCTGCCATGGTGGCTGCGAACGTGGCGATCATACAGGGAATAAAAATATCGGTAGGATCGGCCGCCCCCATTCCGGAACGATAAGCGATAATGGTGACCGGAATTAGTGTTAGCCCCGAGGCATGCAGTGCCAAAAACATCACCTGGGCATTGGAGGCGATGGTCTTACTGGTATTAAGCTCTTGCAAGCTTTCCATGGCCTTGAGACCAAAGGGAGTGGCTGCATTATCCAAATTGAGCAGGTTGGCCGAAAAGTTCATCATGATATGACCGGTGGCCGGATGCCCCTTTGGAATATCAGGAAAGATGCGCGAAAAAAAGGGCCAGATGATCCTAGAAAGCAGCCGAACCCCGCCCGCCTTTTCTGCAATGGACAAAAAGCCCATGAATAAGGCCAAAATACCAATGAGAGGAAAGATGATGTCGAGTACCGCATTTTTGGCTGTCTCGATAATACCATCCACTTTCCTTACCAATTTCGATTGAATACCCACATAGGTCTGTGCTTGTAGCAAGGGGTACAACGTCCGGTAAAAATTGACAGAATCGACGCTACGAAGATCGTGCAACAGAAAACCGGCTCGGTCGGGCTTATCGGTAGCAAAAAAGCCGTATTCCTTTAGCAAGTCGGGATACGAGGACGATAACCCCATGTACTCGGGCTTGCCCAACGCATAGTAATAGACAGAGTCGTAGCGATCAGACGATTTACCGGTCACCATCCGGTTAAATATCTTCTCATCGCCAGCAGCCATCCGAAAGCCTCCGACCACAAAGGCAATGATCACAAAGGCAGACCAGATCTTGGTAAGCGTCATGCAATTGATGTTTTGATAGACTGAAGATACTGAAAACGGCAAGGAACGGCCGGAGCCTGCCGTGGAATTCTTACCTTTGCGCGGCATAAACCAAAAAGAAACGTATGGCACTTCAGGCAGGCATTGTGGGACTTCCCAACGTTGGTAAATCGACCCTTTTTAATGCGGTCAGCAACAGTGCCAAGGCACAGGCCAGCAACTACCGCTTCTGCACCATCGATCCCAATGTGGGGTTGGTAGACGTACCCGATGCACGACTTACGAAACTGGCCGAGTTGGTTCAACCCGAAAAGATCATTCCCACCCAGATCGAGATCGTGGACATTGCCGGACTGGTACGGGGAGCCAGCAAGGGAGAGGGATTGGGCAACAAATTTTTGGGTAACATCAGAGAAGTAGATGCCATCATTCATGTGGTACGCTGTTTCGAAGACGAAAATATCTTACGCGAAGAAGGTTCTATCAATCCCGTTGGCGACAAAGAGATCATCGATACCGAGCTGCAATTAAAAGACCTGGAGTCGATCGAAAAAAAGATACAGCGTACCGAAAAGCAGGCGCGGATCGATCCCAAACTAAAATCCGAGCTCGATGTGTTGCTTCGGTGTAAAGCTCAATTAGAGAAGGGGCGCAGTATACGGGAGCTGCAGCTAAGCAAAGAAGAAAAACCGGCTATTGCCGATCTGTTCTTACTTACCGACAAACCCGTGCTCTACGTGGCCAATGTAGACGAAGCTTCGATGCATACCGGCAACGCGTATTCAAAAGCCTTGCAGACGGCCATACAAAGCGAGAATGCCGAATTGATCATCATGAACAATTCGATCGAAGCCCAAATCGCCGAAATGGAATCGCCCGACGACAAGATGCTTTTTATGAGCGAGTATGGCATGCAGCAGCCCGCCCTCGACCGACTGATCCATGCCACCTATACCCTGCTTAACCTTTATACCTATTTTACCGCCGGTGTACAAGAAGTGCGGGCCTGGACCATCCACCAGGGATGGAAGGCTCCACAAGCGGCCGGTGTTATTCATACCGATTTTGAAAAAGGATTCATCAAGGCCGAAGTGATCTCGTACGAAGATTACGTACACTACGGGTCGGAAGCAGCCTGTCGCGAGGCCGGCAAACTTCGCATAGAAGGAAAAGAATACATCGTCAAAGATGGCGATGTAATGCATTTCCGCTTTAATGTATAGAAATTACTTGTCTTCCGTAAGGCCCGCCATCATATATTCTCGGTTGAGTCTTGCGATATTTTCGATGGAGATCCCCTTTGGACAAACCGCTTCGCAAGCGCCGGTATTGGTACAGGCACCGAATCCTTCTTTATCCATTTGCGCCACCATATTGAGTGCGCGATTCTTTCTTTCTGGTGAACCCTGCGGCAACAAGGCAAGGTGAGACACTTTGGCCCCTACAAAGAGCATGGCCGAAGAATTCTTACAAGCAGCTACGCAAGCGCCGCATCCGATACAGGCCGCAGCGGCAAAGGCCTCGTCGGCCTTTTCTTTTTCGATGGGCGTAGCATTCGCATCAACGGCATTACCGGTGTTGACAGATATGTAGCCCCCCGCCTGAATGATGCGATCGAAGGCACTGCGATCGACCATAAGATCTTTGATGACCGGAAAAGCATTCGCTCTCCAGGGCTCCACCACGATGGTATCGCCGTCGTTGTAAGCACGCATATGCAGCTGGCAGGTCGTGTTGTGTTGCCAAGGGCCATGCGGCCGTCCGTTGATGTACATGGAGCACATACCGCAGATCCCCTCGCGGCAATCGTGATCGAAGGCAATGGGCTCTTTTCCTTGCTTGATAAGCTGCTCGTTCAACACGTCGATCATTTCCAGAAAAGACATCTCCGAAGAAATATCCTTTACGGGATAGGTTTCGAAATGACCGCTGTCACTGGCGTTCTTTTGACGCCAAACTTTTAATGTAAGATTCATGGTGTAGTGCTGCATACAAGGGACATTAAGATTATTTATAACTGCGTTGGCTGGGCTTGGCTACCTCGAACGAGAGAGGCTCTTTGTTGAGCTGCCAATTGTGTTCGGACTGGTACGCCCAGGCCGCCACATAAGCATACTGCTGGTCATCTCGAAGCGCCTCGCCTTCTTCGGTCTGGCTCTCTTCCCTAAAATGGCCTCCGCAACTTTCTTTACGATCGAGGGCATCGATACACATCAGCTCTCCCAGTTCGATAAAATCGGCCACGCGCCCGGCTTTGTCGAGTTCGGGGTTCATTTCGTTGACAGATCCGGGTATCTTGACATCGGACCAAAATTCTTTTTTCAACTGACGGATCTCCTCAATGGCCTTGGTGAGTCCTTTTTCACTTCGCGCCATCCCACACTCTTCCCACATGATCTTTCCTAATCGCTTATGAAAACTCTCGACGGTCTTGGTACCATTGATGCTCATCAATTTGTTGATGCGATCGCTGGCTTGCTGTTCAGCCTCTACGAATGCGGGATGATCGGTAGAGATCGGTTTAGTTGCGATCTCGTCGGCCAGGTAGTTCCCGACTGTGTAGGGAATTACAAAATAACCATCGGCCAAACCCTGCATTAGCGCTGAGGCTCCCAGTCGGTTCGCACCATGATCGCTAAAGTTGGCTTCGCCCAATGCATACAGTCCTTTTACGGAGGTCATCAGCTCATAATCGACCCAGAGTCCACCCATGGTGTAGTGAACGGCCGGATAAATACGCATGGGAACTTCGTATGGATTCTCGCCGGTGATCTTCTCGTACATGTCAAAAAGATTTCCGTACTCTTCTTTTACCACCTCTTTACCTAAACGGATCAAGGTCTCGGTGTCGGGATGTTGAATACCCTGTTTGTTGGCTTCGGCCTTTCCGTATTTATTGATAAGATTATACTTGAAATCGAGATAGACCGCTTGCCCGGTTGTACCCACACCGTAGCCCGCATCGCAGCGCTCTTTGGCGGCACGTGAGGCAACGTCTCGGGGCACGAGGTTTCCGAAGGCAGGATAGCGACGCTCCAAGAAGTAATCTCTCTCTTCTTCGGGAATATCGTTGGCAGGTCGTTTATCTCCGGCCTTGGCAGGTACCCAAATACGACCATCATTGCGCAGCGATTCAGACATAAGGGTAAGCTTAGATTGATGATCGCCGCTAACAGGTATACAAGTAGGATGGATCTGTGTAAAACAGGGATTGGCAAAGTACGCTCCTTTCTTATGTGCCTTCCAGGCTGCGGTTACGTTGCTTCCCATGGCATTGGTAGAAAGATAAAAGACATTACCATAGCCCCCGGTGCAAAGCAACACGGCATGTGCAAAATGTCTCTCCAGTTCACCGGTTATCAAATTGCGGCAGATAATACCACGGGCTTTACCATCGATCACCACCACATCGAGCATCTCGTGACGGGTATGCATGGTTACTTTACCCAGTGCTACTTGTCTTTCGAGTGCCTGGTAGGCGCCTATCAACAACTGTTGACCGGTTTGTCCGGCAGCATAAAAGGTTCGTTTTACCTGCGTACCCCCGAACGAACGGTTATTGAGCAGGCCGCCGTATTCGCGGGCAAAGGGAACGCCCTGGGCCACACACTGGTCAATGATATTGACACTCACCTCGGCCAGGCGATGTACGTTAGCTTCACGCGCCCGATAATCTCCTCCTTTGATGGTATCATAAAAAAGACGATACACGGAATCGCCATCATTTTGATAATTCTTTGCTGCGTTGATGCCTCCTTGGGCGGCAATGGAGTGGGCCCTGCGGGGAGAATCCTGAAAACAGAATGCTTTTACCTGGTAGCCCAGTTCGCCCAACGAAGCGGCGGCAGAGGCACCGGCCAATCCGGTACCCACCACGATCACTTCGAGCTTTCGCTTATTGGCAGGATTAACGAGCTTACAATGACCTTTGTAGGAAGTCCACTTTTGTTCCAGTGATCCTGATGGAATTTTTGAGTCGAGCATAGTTAAATCGGTTTCTTCGTAAAGATTATTTTATCCAGCCCATATACATCGAAACAGGCATCAGTGCAAAGACAAGCGGAATAAGCACAGAGAAAAGCACACCGGCCGATTCGACCAAAGAAATGTAACGACCATTGGTCAGCCCCAACGTACGAAAGGCACTTTGAAATCCGTGCAGCAGGTGCCAGGCCAGGGCAAAACAACCGAGCACATATAAGATGACCACAATAGGATTTCCTTGAAAGACCTGTAACATTTCGCCATAGAGGTTATGATACTCCTTTCCATCGATCATCACCGGTTCGAGTCCTGTAATACGGCTGGGCACCCAAAAATGAGCGATGTGCATTACCAGAAACAAAAAGAGAAGTGTTCCTAATAAACCCATACTGCGGCTGTACCATTTGCTACCCTTGTTTCCCATAGGAACAGCGTACCCCTTTTTGCGGGCGGCACGATTAGACAACTCGAGTAGCCAACCCTGTATCATGTGCAAGATGATGCCGGCAAAAAGTCCGACTTCCAAAATACGAGGCACGGCGTTAGATCCCATAAAGTGGGCGGCCTTATTGAACATCACTCCACCATCCATGGCAAAGATGCAGGCGTTGAGTCCCACGTGTACGACCAAAAAAAGGATCAAGAAGATACCGGTAAGCCCCATTATCCACTTTTTGCCTACGGAAGAAGTAAATAACTCAGACCATTTCATCAGAATAAAATTTAAAAAATTTAGTAACTGGTACAGGTCAACACAGCAATCGTTCGTGGTGCAAAATTAACACCGCAGAACCGAAAAACAGCTAAAAGATTTGTGTAAATGAAGCCTTTGCAAACGAACCTAACGTATCAGCCGACTGCCCAATAAGGCCTCCACTTTTCGAAGCAGGTGAAAAGGCCTGTACGAGCGCCATTCGGGTATATTAAAAAGTTCTATAAAGTGTTGGTTGCCGACCTGTTTAAATTCGATTTCTGACTGAGTAGGCATATTTAAACAAACGGCCCACCCCCCCAATTCTTGCAGCTCTTGAGCCAGTTCTTCGTAATAATCAGTGCCGTCACTGTGAAAGTTAAGCACATTCTCTGCGACCAAAATAAACTTATGGACCGACTGATCCACAAATCGCTCCAATACCGCCCGCTTGAGATGCATCACATCGTTTTCGAGGGCATCGTTCCATTCGCCGATCAATTCGATGATCGTGTATCGCTCCTCGTAATCGGCCATCAATACTTTACAGTACAGGGTGCGGCTGCCAAATTCATCCCATTGCGGATGTATGTAATAATTGTAGATCGTTTGAGAAAATTCGAACTCTGAGTAGACCTTTCCATAGAAAGGAGATCGGACATCTTCTTCGCTCACGTAAATATGCTGCCAATTGTAGTAGGGCTCCAGCGTATGCATACGACTCTTACTTACCTTCCAACTGCTGAAGGGCTTTTTTTACACTTCCCTTGCTCAGCAGCAACTCCTTTGCCTGCTCGTAGTCCTGCAAGCCCGACCGTTCCATTAGCATCTTGGTACCTCGGTCTACCAGCTTGTCGTTGCTGAGCTGCATGTTGACCATCTTGTTATCTTCTACCCGCCCCAACTGTATCATCACTGCCGTAGAGATCATATTGAGCACTAGTTTTTGTGCCGTACCGCTTTTCATGCGAGTGCTACCGGTCACAAATTCGGGCCCCACCACCACTTCTACAGGAAAATCGGCAGCAGCACTTACGGGGGAGTTAGGATTACAAGAGATGCTTCCTGTTACGATACCCTTTTGCCGGCACCTCTCGAGAGCACCGATCACATAGGGAGTGGTTCCGCTGGCGGCAATACCAATTACTACATCGCGATCGGACACTTGGTACTCAAGCAGATCTTTCCAGCCTTGCTCTTTACTATCCTCGGCAAACTCCACGGCCGTCGTAATGGCCTTCTCCCCTCCTGCGATCAGACCTATGACCAGCCCGTAAGGAACCCCGAAGGTGGGCGGGCACTCACTGGCATCTACGATACCGAGCCGACCACTGGTGCCGGCCCCGATATAGAAAAGACGACCTCCCATCAGCATCTTATCGCTAATGGCCTCAATTAGCTTTTCTATCTGCGGAATGGCTTTCTTGACGGCTCCGGGCACCGTGCTGTCTTCGTTGTTGATATGCCCCAGCAACTCAGAAACCGACATCTTTTCGAGATGATGGTACGAACTGGACCGCTCTGTTATTCTTTCAAAGGACATGGCAGATTTTATGAGTGATAACGGACAAGTCCTTGCATGGGATGCTGCAGCACCTGACCGAGTTCGAATTCGTATGTGTGGCAAAGTTGCTGGATTATATCGCGAAATCCAAATGCCACCCCACCGGTAAAATGAACGGGGTATTTCCAGACCTCTTTGTATTTGCAGAGATGTTGAAAAAAGAAATCATTGAGCCCGTCTTCAATAATGTTCTCGATCATGTAATGCCCGCGGTTCTCGGCCAAAAAGCGAGTATATCCCGCCAGGTAACGGCTGGGCAAGGGTTTTTTGTATACGCTTTCCAATATCTCCGGCGCGGTCGTGGTAAAAGTGGCATCAAAACGGGCTCGCAACTCTTCGTCGAAGGTATGGTAGAGATAATATTGAATGACCTTTTTTCCCAGATATGCCCCGCTCCCCTCATCACCCAACACATATCCAAGTCCGGGGCTGTTGCGAACGATCTTTTTTCCGTCGTAGTAACAAGAATTGGACCCAGTGCCCAAAATGCAGGCAATACCTTTTTGCTCTCCGCAGAGCGCGCGGGCGGCAGCCATAAGATCGTGCGTAACCGTTGCTTTTGCCGCGGGAAAAACCTTTCCCAATGCCTTTTTTACAGATCGTGCGTTATCGGGATTAGCACAGCCGGTACCATAGTAGTGAATCGCCGTTATTTCGCTGGTGCGAACAGAGGGCCATAATTCTTTCTCTAGCAACGAGACAATCTGATCGGTCGAGAGAAAATAGGGACTGATACCCTGCGTAAAAATGGTTTTTTTCTTACCCTTCTTCAGCACGCACCACTCCGTTTTTGTAGCTCCGCTGTCTGCAATCAATGTAACAACTTCCATATAGAAATCTTAGTAAGTACGGAGAGGGTTTAGCCTCAAATCCAGTAATTTGCGTCAAATTACAGAATAAGAGCAATAATGAGCAATAAAAAATGGGAATGGGCCCTTCCACTGCTTTTTTCAGGTGTGCTGATAGCAGGCATGTGGCTGGGGCATCGCCTTACGCTCAAATCGGGGTTGGGACTTTTTCAGAAGAATAAAGGAAGCGCTTTGCAAGAGACCCTCGATCTGATGCGTCTCCATTACGTGGATACCCTAAAGATCGACAGCATCGAACAACTTTCGATAGAACAGTTGATGGATCATCTCGATCCACACTCGGTATACCTGGCCCCGCAAGCCCTTCAAGCGGCCAACGAAGAGTTGTCCGGTAATTTCGAGGGCATTGGCGTAGAGTTTACAATACGAAAGGATTCTGTGATCATTACCCACGTAATTCCAAACGGACCCAGCAGTAAAGCCGGACTGGAACCCGGAGACCGCATCATTAAAGCGGGCGATTCTTCGCTATTGCAAAAAGAACTGCAGGCCGACCGGGTAAAGGAGTTGATCAGGGGGCCCAACCGATCGACCATCGCCATTCAGCTGGTCAGAGATGGAAAGAAGATCGAAAAAATAATTACCCGCGGAGAGATCCCCCTCTCTGCAGTAGATGCCGCTTATCTGATGGACGATACCACCGGATACATCAAATTGAATCGCTTTTCTGAAAATAGCTACGAAGAGTTTATGGAGGCACTCGAAGAGCTGCTTCAAAAAGGAATGCTTCGGTTGTTATTGGACCTGCGCGGCAACGGAGGAGGATTCATGAACGAAGCCGTCGACATGGCCGACGAGTTTCTGGATGCCGATAAACTGATCGTTTATACGCAAGGTGCGCACTATCCCAAAAAAGAATATCGCTGCAAAAGGCCCGGACTTTTTGAAAAAGGAAAACTGATGGTGCTGGTCGATGAGAATTCGGCCAGTGCGAGCGAAGTTCTGGCCGGAGCCTTGCAAGACTGGTGCAGAGCCACCATAGTGGGTATGCCCACCTTTGGAAAAGGTCTGGTGCAAGAGCAGTTCGAGCTCAGCAACCGATCGGCAATTCGCCTAACCGTAGCTCGCTACTACAGCCCTCTTGGAAGAAGCATTCAGCGCTCGTACCAAGATGGCAACGAAGCCTATCACGAGGCGGCCATCAACAGATCGTTACAGACAGCACCTCCTGTAGCAGACAGCATCGAAATTGCGCAACAGAAAAGAAAATTCTTTACCGCCTGCGGCGATACCCTTTATGGTGGCGTAGGAATTTTGCCCCACGTCTTGGTGTCTCCCCGTTTTCTGCCTGGCACCAGAGACTGGCTCTTGTTGACCAGCGGCAGCTTACTCGAAGACTTTACGCTCGAATTTTACACACGCCATCGAAAAGAGATCAAAGCAATCGATTCTCCCGAGACGCTCTTTGACTCTAAAACACTACAAGCGCAGTTTGCCCGTGAGTGGACCCTCTTTGCACCGCAGGCAGGGCCCTTGTCTTCCGACATGATGGTATTTCCCTTGGCAAGACTAGCCCGCTTTCGCTGGGGCAACAACGAATACTATCGTACGATCAACCGACATGACCCTGTTGTGGAGAGCGCGCGAACAAAATTATCTCGATAAACTTTTGCTGCCATGGACATCAAAAACAACATTCTCGAAACGATCGGCAATACGCCACTAATCAGACTCAATAAACTGACCAAAGACGTCGTCTGTCCGGTGCTGGCCAAAGTAGATTATTTCAATCCGGGTAATTCTATCAAAGACAGGATGGCGCTGAAGATGGTCGAGGTGGCCGAACAAGATGGCCGGCTAAAGCCCGGCGGTACTATCATTGAGGGCACCAGTGGCAATACCGGTATGGGACTGGCCCTGGCAGCCGTGGTCAAAGGCTACAAGTGCATCTTTGTGACTACCGATAAACAATCTAAAGAAAAAGCAGATATTCTTAAAGCCGTTGGGGCCGAAGTGATAGTATGCCCCACCAATGTTCTTCCCGAAGATCCCCGTAGTTACTATAGTGTGGCGGCCCGACTGGCCAAGGAGATCCCCAATTCTTGTCACATGAATCAATATGATAATTTGGCCAACCGACAAGCGCACTACGAATCGACCGGCCCCGAGATCTGGCGGCAAACCGATGGTAAGATCACGCATCTGGTGTGTACGGCGGGTACCGGAGGAACCATTACCGGAACGGCCATGTACCTCAAAGAGCAAAATCCTAGTATAAAAATTTGGGCCATTGACGTATACGGCTCCCTACTCACCAAATATTTTCGTACCGGCGAGATCGACATGAACGAAGTCAAACCTTATATCAGCGAGGGTTTTGGCGAAGACTTTGTGCCTAAGAACTATGACATGCGCTTTATCGATTATTTCGAACAGGTCACCGACCGGGATGGCGCGGTAATGGCTCGTAAACTTGCCAAAGAAGAAGGACTTTTTTGTGGCTACAGCGCAGGCAGTTGTCTGCAGGGGTTATTACAACTAAAAGCCTCATTAAAAAAAGACGACCTGGTAGTATGCATTCTGCATGATCATGGAAGCCGATACGTTGGTAAGATCTACAATGACCAGTGGATGATGGAAAGAGGATTTTTGGATGTAAAGACCATTCGCGATATCGTCAGTGCCAGAGGCGCCAAAAAACTCATTAGTGCGGCACCGGAGCATACCGTTGCCGATTGCGTAGAGCTAATGAAAAAATATGATATCGAACAGATTCCGGTAATGCAAGAGAATGAGCCGATCGGGTCGATCAGCCAACAAGGACTCTTTAAAAAGATATTTGACGATTCGGGGCTTAAGACCGCAACGGTCACCACTGTAATAGAGCCGGCCTTTCCGGTAGCATCCTTCGATACACCGGCCGAAAAACTTCGGCTGTACATTACCAAAGAGAATGGCGCAGTAATGGCAAAGGACGAGGCCGGCAATTACCACATTGTTACCAAATACGATGTGATCGCCGCCTTGGGTAACTAATTTTTCGACTCACCCCTTTTTTTTAACTTGCAACCTGTAACTGCTTAAACCAAACACTATGAAAAAATACTCGGCGGGCGTACTCTTTGGAGAAGAATTGGCGGCCCTTTACCAAGATGCCAAAGACAATCAATTTGCACTACCTGCCGTCAACACGATCGGCACCAACAGCATCAATGCCACTCTCGAGACGGCCGCCAAAGTCAACTCCCCCGTCATTATTCAATTCTCTAACGGAGGAGCTCAATTCATAGCAGGAAAAGGAATGCCCAACGACCAATTGCAGGGAAATATACAAGGCGGCATCTCCGGCGCCTTGCACATTCACAATGTAGCCAAGTACTATGGCGTACCGGTAGTATTGCACACCGATCATGCAGCCAAAAAGTGGTTGCCCTGGATCAGCGGTCTTCTGGATGCCGGCGAACAATTCTTTAAGGAGAAAAATCAACCCTTGTTCAGCTCGCATATGCTAGACCTGAGCGAAGAACCCATAGAGGAGAACATCGCGACCTCGGTGGAATACTACAAAAGAATGAAACCTCTGGGAATGAGCATCGAGATAGAGCTGGGTGTAACCGGCGGAGAAGAAGATGGGGTTGATAATTCGGATGTGGAGAACTCAAAACTCTACACCCAACCCGAAGATGTAGCCTACGCATTTAAGGCGCTGCGCGAAGTGGGCAACTTGTTTACCGTTGCTGCGGCCTTTGGTAATGTACATGGCGTATATAAACCCGGAAACGTAGAACTTAGACCAGAGATCCTGAACAATAGCCAACGGTATATAGAGACCCAATTTAAGACCGGTCCAAAGCCCGTTTACTTTGTATTTCATGGAGGCAGCGGATCTCCGCAACACCAAATACGCGAGGCTATTGGTTATGGAGCCATCAAGATGAATATCGATACCGATCTTCAATGGGCTT
>JBILFN010000108.1:0-5771 GCA_044351575.1 Chitinophagaceae bacterium | reverse complement strand
TCCGTTTTGCTTCGGCCCATGCCGGTGTTCATGCTATGGTGGCCGACCTCAAAAGAAGAGGACTCGATCACGGTAAGATACACGAAGGCTTGTATGATAATTTTTTAGAGAACCGCCTTCGCTTTATCGGTCATGTTCTGCTACATCGCATGGAGATCTTGTACGAGTTCAACACGGCGCTGATCGCCATTCCTAAATCAGACCTGGTACAGTTCAATATCAGAACGGGTGATACCGAGGGGCTGGTCAATTATCCGCAATCCATTCAGGGCATCCGTTTTGCAGCCCTGGTGATAGACCGGGATGAAGAAAGAAAATGGAGTTTTAGAAGCAAGGGGGCGTTCGATTGCAATACCTTTGCCCGGTCCTATTTTGAGGGAGGCGGTCATTACAATGCGGCTGGTGGAAGAAGCGGCCAGTCCCTCGAAGAGACCGTCGCTGCTTTTAAAGCGGTGCTGCCACAACAATTATCACTAACACAATAAAACACAACTATGAATACAGTAAAATCAACAGCGCTTTTTCTGATCGCTGTCCTTATGCTGGCCTCTTGCGGCGGACCTACTTATCAGAAAACAGCCGGCGGTATGCCCTACCAGTTATACCCCGGAAAAGATACCCAAGTGGCCAAGTCGGGTGAATACCTTAAGATCCATCTGTCGCAAATGATCAACGACAGCGTTTACTTTACCACGGGCAATAAAATTCCCCTTTACGTTCCTATTGGCGGCCAGTCACAGCCCTATGACATCTCTGAGCTTTGGACCAAACTTCATGTCGGGGACTCTATTGTAGCCACTCAAATGATGGATACCTTTATCAAGAGAATGCCTGCAGGCAATTTGCCTCCGCAGTTCAAGAACGGAGATCGCATTATCACAAAATTCAAGGTGCTGGGCATTTTGACCAATGATAGTCTTAAGCGTCTCGACGAGGAGAAAGAAACAAAAGCTTATGCCGTTCGTGAAACAAAGGAGGTAGAAGCCTTTTTAGGCAAGAAGCTGGCCGGTTTACAACGTACCCCCTCAGGAGCCTATGTGGAGGTCATTGCGCCCGGTACTGGAGAATTGATTCAGTCCGGAAACTTTGTCTCTGTCAATTATACCGGCACCACCTTCGAAGGAAAAGTATTTGATAGTAACATCGATTCGACTTTTAAGCATATGGAGCCCCTGCGCTTTAGTGTTGGTGTCGGACAAATGATCAAAGGATTTGATGAAGCCATGCCTTACATGCGCAAGGGGGGTAAAGCCAAAGTGTATATTCCCTCTACGTTGGGGTATGGTGCCGCTCCGCCTCCCGGTGCACCCATTAAGCCATACGAACACTTGATATTTGATTTTACCGTACTAGACGTACAGCTCTCTCAGCCAGAAGCGCAAAAGAAGTAATCAGCCAAGCTTTTCAAAAAGCCGAACGGCTTCGACAGCTTCTTTAACGTCGTGTACCCGTAAGATGCGAGCACCTTTTTGTAAGCCAATGGCGTGCAAAAAGGTGCTTCCATTTAAGGCCTGTTGTGGCAAAAGGCCAAGCGTCTTATAAATAAACGATTTTCTGGAAATACCTAACAGTAGGGGATACTGCAGCACGGAAAATCTCTCTAGTTGGGCAATCAGTTGAAAGTTCTGAGCAGGCGTCTTGGCGAATCCAAATCCCGGATCAATGACCAAGTCGGTGATACCTGCTTGTAAGCAATAGTCTCGTCTCTCTGTCAAGTAAGTAACGACCTCTTCGGTAACGTTACGATACTGCGCATGCTCCTGCATGTTATCTGGGGTGCCCCTCATATGCATCAACACATAAGGACAACCTAACTCGGCAACGGTGCTTATCATCGAATTATCCATTGTTCCTGCCGATATATCGTTGATCATAAAAGCTCCCGCACCCAATGCCCTACGAGCTACTTGGGCATGATAGGTGTCTATCGAGATATAGGCGTTCGGAAATCGTTTTACGATGGCAGTGACGGAGGCCTCTATACGAGACCATTCCGTGTCTGCATCTACGCGCACGCTTCCAGGCCGCGTACTTTGCCCTCCAATGTCAAGTAGGGCTGCGCCTTGCTGTAACATCTGCTCAGCCTGTTCGATCGCCTGGTCGAGCTGCTGAAAACGACTTTCACTGTAAAAGGAATCGGGTGTTACATTGAGTATCCCCATTACCAGGGGCTTTTCTACAGAAAGAGAGCGATCTTTATTGCGCAGCGTCAACATTCAGTTTCGTTTATTACTTTTGATCAAAGGTAAGAAAGCAATTTGCGTTATGGCCAACACATCACAACAGTACGACCAAGCGATTCAAGCATGTAAAGATATTTTTTTAAAAAAAGCCGCTGATTATGGAACGGCCTGGCGCGTACTTCGAACCATATCGATCGTCGATCAGATCTTTATAAAAGCTCAGCGTATTCGCACCATTCAGCAAAAAGGGCAGCAGAAGATCGACGAGGGAGTGGCCGCTGAATTTAAAGGCATCATCAATTACGCCGTCATAGGGCTATTGCAATTGCAATTGCCCGAAGAGAACGACTCCGAATTACCCTTGCCATTGCTGGAGCAACTCTACGATAAAGAGATCGCCCAAAGCAAACGCTTGATGCAAGACAAAAATCACGATTATGGGGAAGCTTGGCGCAGTATGAGCCAGGAGAGTTTCGTAGACTTGATCTTAATGAAGTTGCAACGTATAAGACAGATCCTCGACAACAACGGAAAGACGCTTATCAGCGAGGGTATCGATGCCAATTATCAAGATATTATCAATTACGCCGTTTTTGCTTTGATCCTTTTATGAGAATTCTCTTGTTACTGGTACGGTGGTGGGTGGGATTACTGTTTATTTTTTCAGGGCTCGTCAAGGCAAACGATCCGCTCGGACTCAGTTACAAGATGCAAGAGTTCTTCGAAGTTTGGAACTGGCATGGTCTCAACGACTATACGCTCGCGGCCACTTTCGTGTTGAATAGCTTCGAGATCGTTGCCGGTGTAGCGCTGTTAACTGGCTTTGCGTTTCGCTACGTAGGCTGGATGTTGCTAGGGCTGATCTTGTTATTTACCGCACTAACAGGGTACACATTCTTTACAGGGATGCCCAAGAACTGTGGATGCTTTGGCGATTGTATCCCTATCTCTGCGGGTTTTTCCTTTGGAAAAGATATTCTGTTGATCTTGCTGATCGCAGTACTGCTGTTCTTCAATAAGGCAACGAAGAATACATCGTATACCTTAAAAAGATCGATACCGGTTATATTGGCTACCATTTTTTCGATTGGTCTGCAATGGTATGCGCTCCGCTACCTGCCTCCGGTAGATTGTCTTCCCTATAAAGAAGGTACAAACATACCCGATGGACTAAAGATGCCTGCCAATGCCATTGCGGATAGTTTTGCCATTGAATTCACCTACCGAAAGAAGGGCAAGAACATTCGTTTTTCGGCCAGTGAATTTCCGGCCGATTTTTCTTCGGAGTACGAATTCGTAAAACGAGAAGACAAGCTAATTCGTAAAGGCAGCAATAACGAACCTCCCATCAAAGGATTTACGCTGCAAGGATCATCGGGCATTGACTCTACACAAGCCATCTTAAACACTCATCGCAGTATTTGGGTCTGGGCCGCTTCTGTTCGGTCATTTGGCACATTCCAAAAAGACCTAACGGAGTTGGTAAAGGCCGCTCGTTTACGATCGATTCCGGTCTTCTTTATAACTGCACAAACCGGTGAGGCCACCGATCAGCTACAGCATTGCGGGCTGGGCGATGTACCTGTTTTTAGTTGCGATCTAAAAGCCATACAAACGGCGGCACGTGTTGATCCGACCGTTATGTTGGTCAGTAAAGGGACCATACAAATAAAGAGAAGTATACCGAGATGGAAGTCGGTTATTGAATAATCACTTCTTTAACGATGGTAGATCCCATCGCTTCGTTTACGCGTCGAATAATCGATTCTTTTTGAAAATGAAGTTCATTTTTTAGTGGCCCCACCGATGTGGAGATCACCAAGCGATCGCCAAAGATCTTGATACTATCGGTATAGCGAGCGATCGTCTTTCCCATAATGGACTCCCAGGCCTCCTGTATCTGAAAAGCCTGCACATCGCCCTTAATGCGACTCTCGTTCAAGAACTGTTGCAGGGCCTCGGCCATTGAATACTGTGCCATTGCACAAAGATAGGGGACCTTTAGAGCGAAACGAGTTGAAACGAAACTCCAAGTTTAGTCAATTGACGGTCAAGCCGATCTGCACTGGTGTCGGTAATAAAGACCTGGCTGTCGGTATTGGTACACACTTTTCGAAGCAAGTTTTCGATACGCTTTTCATCGAGTTTTTCAAAAACATCATCGAGCAGCAGCAGGGGAGCGAACCCTTTTTTTTGCTTGATGACCGCAGCCTGCGCCAATTTTAGCGCGAACAACAAACTTTTGCGTTGTCCTTGGGAGGCCAGTTGTCGAAAGGGTTGATGCAATAACGTAAACACGAGATCATCGCGGTGTATTCCTTTGGTGGTTCGCTGTGCGCCCAGGTCGGCATAACGACTGTCGCGCAGTAAGGAAAGTAACGGACCTTGCTGCAAATGACTTTGATAATCCACAGAGACCCCCTCTTGCAGCGGAGCACTGCCGCTGGAAGCAATAGAGTGATATTCCTCGATCACCATCGGAATAAAAGAGTATAAGAAAGAAGCCCTTGCCTCGAAAATAATTTGCCCCTCCGCGGCCAGCTGCTCATCGAGCACATCGAGTAAGGATCGGTTAGAGGGACTACTAAGGGCCGGATCTTTGAGAAGTGCATTTCGCTGCAGCAGGTAGCGATTGTAACGAATAAGATGCTGTAGATAATCGGCATCGACCTGGGATAGTAGCTGATCGACGAACGATCTTCTTTCTTTGCTCTCTCCGGTAATAAGCACAGCATCGTCAGGAGCGATCACTACGACCGGAAACTTACCGATATGAGCCGACAGACGCTCGTAGGCGGTACCATTGACAGAGAACTCCTTTTTGCCATTCTCCCTGAGAATACAGGTAAGTGCTGTGGTCACCTCGCCATGCTGCATTGCGCCCTCGATCCGAAAGCCCTGGCACCCGGCCTGAACCGCCTGCTCATCGTGGCGGCTAAAATAACTTTTAGTGAGTCCGAGGTAATGAATGGCATCGAGTAGTGTGGTCTTTCCGACCCCGTTGGCACCGCAAATACCCACGACCGGCCGGTCGAAACCGACTTCGTACAAGGAGTAGTTTTTGAACTGGGTAAGGGCTATTTTCTGTAACCGGAGCATGCCAGGCTGCAATTTACCTAATATGGCCGCTTTCCCTTATTTTTGCGACTCAAAATTGATACCCTTGACAGCTAAATTTTCGAAAGAAACCTACCTGTACTGGTACGAATTGATGCAGCTGATCAGACAGTTCGAACTGATGGCAGAAGAGAAGTACAAAATGGAGGGTAAGATCCGTGGTTTTTTTCATGCCTATGTAGGACAAGAAGCGATTGCTGCGGGTTGTATGACCGCTACTCGCCCCGAAGACCTTTTTATTACCGCCTACCGAGACCATGGTCTTGCCATTGCCAAGGGGGTAACGGTCAATAGTTGCATGGCCGAACTGTACGGAAAAGCCACCGGCTGTGCAAAAGGAAAGGGGGGTAGCATGCACTTTTTTAGCAAGGAAAATAATTTTTACGGCGGCCACGGCATCGTAGGTGCGCAGATCGGCACCGGGGCCGGCTTGGCCTTTGCCGAGCAATACCGAAAAAGCGACAATGTGGT